>JABDQZ010000315.1 GCA_013041975.1 Gammaproteobacteria bacterium | reverse complement strand
ACTTAATGTTGAGGTGGTCGCACCTGCATCCCTGTTCGGAAAAATCAAGGTGGGAATGACTGGAAAAGTCAACATGGCACCCTATCTGAAAGAGACTTTTGAAGCTAAAGTGGTGGTAGTGGATAAGGTCATTGACGCAGCCAGCAGAACGCTTGGCATACGTTTACAAATGACCAATCAGGAAAATAAAATACCGGCGGGCGTGAATTGTACCGTGATATTCGAATAGATTTTTTCCAGTAAATTTACATCAGGAATAGGCAATCAAAGATGAAAGCTAGGAAACCTTTATCTCAATTATTCGGCAGACCTGCTTCAAAGATGCTGGCGTTATGCTGTGCGGCTTTCTTGATGCCGGGACTGGCGACAGCGCAGACACTCATGGAAGCTTATGAACTTGCTGTCCAGAATGATCCGAAATTCCTTGCCGCCAAGGCTGAGTCGAGCGCAAGTGAAATGGCAGTCGACCAGGCGCGTGCAGGATTCCTTCCCACCATCATGTTTGATGCTGAACAAATGACAACGCGCCAGGAGGTTGAGGAAAGTGCTAACCCGATCTACGGTGCGGGCTCAACAAAATACGATACCTTTAGCTATACACTCTCGATTAGCCAGCCGATATTCCGCAAGGAAGTCATCGAACAGTTTAAGCAGTCCAAGTCGATAACCAAACAGGCTGAATATACCGCACTTGCCTCTGAGCAGGATCTATTGATGAGGACGGTATCCGCCTATCTGGTAGTGCTTGCAGCAAAAGACAGCCTGGCTTTGGCAACTGCAGAACGGAAATCGGTTGGCAAACTTGTTGAGACTGCCAAGGCAAGGAGGCAGTCAGGGCTTGGAACTGCTACGCAGCAATATGATGCTGATGCGCGTTATGCCGTAGCCAATGCTCACGAGATTGAGGCCCAGAGTAAATTAAGAGATGCCTACCAGGGATTACGGGAAATCACCGGAGAGAATATCAGCAATGTACAAAAACTGCTGGAAGACTTTTCCCTGGAATATCCAGAGCCGCAAGCAGTAGAGTCCTGGCTGGAAACAGCAGCGCAGAAAAACCTTATCCTTTTGGCTCGTCTAGAAGGCGTAAATGTGGCCCGCCAGGAGATAAAACGAAAGAGCGCTGGACATTACCCAAATCTGTCAGTGAAACTGAATCATAGCTACAAGAATGCTGGTAGTACTTTGTATGGGGGTGGTAGCACTGTCAATTCCACCGATGTGATGCTGCAGTTGAGCGTTCCAATTTACGAGGGAGGTTCAGTTAAAACCGCAACCAAGGAAGCCTCATATCGATATCAGAAAGCTCAGGAAGAGTATGAGTTCGAATACCGTTCACTGGACCGTAGAACCAGGGCTGCATTTGATGCAATTGTGAGCGGCGTAAGCTTGATCAATGCACTGAAAAAGTCAGTAGTGGCTCAGCAAAGTGTCTTAAGGGTTAAAACCGAGGGTTATAAATCAGGTTTGAATACAATACTGCCTGTGCTTGATGCACAACGTGACTTGTATAGTGCAAAACGGGATTTTGCGCAGTCCCGTTATGATTATCTAATCAATCGTTTAAGACTCAAACAGGCGGCGGGGACTCTTTCCGAAGCCGACCTGGCCTATGTTGCAGAAAAGTTGCATTAATAGATGCAAGTCGCGGCACTGATTGTGAGAGGTTCTGATGGCGCAGGATGAATCCCTCGTTTTGGTCTCGGATGACCGTGGCGAGGGAGAATACAGGTCCGATTTTTGGGCGAGACTCATACATGCAACTGATATGCATGAGTTCACGACAAACTGGTTAGATATCCAGTGTCGTTTTTTTTCAGGTGTTATTCGAGGTGCTGTTGTCATACGCACGATGGAGGCAGCTACTTTTTCACCGGTGGCGATCTGGCCCGAAGGTATTGAAGGCAGCCCCCAATTGGCGGCTGTGGTTGATCAGTCGCTAAAAAGCCGTCAGGTTGTCGTCGAAGGCGTAACTCGCAAGGCAAAGAAATCTGAACCCGTTTTTATTGCCCATCCGGTAGTGGTCGATGATGAACTCTACGGCTCAGTCGCTTTAGAACTTGAAGGTCGTTCTGAAACTTCTGTACAAGGTGTTGTCGAGCGGCTTGGTTGGGGAATAGGATGGCTGGAGGTGCTGGCCCGCCGTAAGGTTTTCACGAGTAAAGCAAGGCTGGTGACAGTGCTTGAACTGATCGCTACATCGTTGCAGCACGAACGGTTTCAGGCAGCTGCAACCGCGGTGGTGACAGAATTAGCAACAACTTTTGGTTGCGAAAGGGTCAGTATCGGTTTCCTCAAAGGAGGGCAAATCAGAATCAGCGCACTTTCACACAGTGCGTCCTTTGCAAAAAAGGCCAACCTGATTCGACTTCTCGAATCGGCTATGGAAGAAGCGGCTGATCAACTGGCAACAGTGGTGTTTCCTCCCCGTAATGACAGTGTTTTTCAACTGACACAAGCCCATTCCGAACTACTCCAGCAACACGGTGCAGGTAGTGTCTGTACGATTCCACTGACGGCCGGGTCAACCGTGCTTGGGGCTCTCGCTCTGGAATTACCTACTGATAAGGAATTCGATGAACACACGGTAGACCTGTGTGAGCATGCGGCGCTGCTGCTGGGTCCAATGCTTGATATCAAGCGCAGGGAAGACAGATGGCTCATACGCAAGGCCTGGGAAAGTCTGGCAGGCTACTGGAAAAAACTGGTTGGGCCTCGCCATGCTACCTTGAAATTTGTAACGGCAATGTTTGTACTGTTGATCACGTTCTTTTCTATCGTTGACGGTGATTACAGGGTTACGGCCGATGCCAGTCTTGAAGGCAAGATTCAAAGAGCCATAACGGCTGCAATGCAGGGTTACATCGTTGACGCCCGTGCCCGTGCAGGTGATATTGTCAGCAAAGGTGATATTCTTGCCACTCTGGATGATCGTGATCTGCAACTTGAGCGTATAAAATTACTCAGTCAGGCAGCTCAGCAGGAAAGTGAGAGACGCCAGGCAATTGCCGAGGGTAACAGGGCCCGTACACGTATCCTCGAGGCCCAGAACAGCCAGATAGAATCCCAGGTCAAACTGGTGGATGACCAAATTGCCCGTACCCGATTGCTTGCACCGTTTGACGCGGTTGTTGTTAAAGGCGATCTCAGTCAGTCACTTGGTGCAGCGGTTGAGCGAGGCAACGTATTGTTTGAACTGGCACCGCTGGATAGTTACCGCGTCATCATGAAGGTTGACGAGCGTGATATTAATGACGTCAAAGTCGGTCAAACCGGAATACTTTCGCTGACCAGTCTTGCTAATGAAAAACTCGATATTGTTGTCGATAAGATTACTCCGGTCTCCGTGGTTGACGAAGGTAGAAACTTTTTCCGCGTGGAGTCCATCGTACAATCGGGAGGAGAAAAGCTGAATCCCGGGATGGAGGGGGTTGGAAAAATTCATGTGGATGAACGCAAGCTTATCTGGATATGGACTCATAAACTGACACACTGGTTCCGTATGTGGCTCTGGTCCTGGTGGCCATAAGGTACAATAGCCTGTGAGCGATTCACCATTTAGCCCTTCGTGGTATCGCGTTTCCAGCTTGCGGCCGCGTTTGCGTTCACATGTAAAAATTCTGCGTCAGGTTTATCGTGACCAGATCTGGTTTGTCCTTCAGGATGCTGTCGCAGATAAAGCCCATCGATTTCCTCCGGCGGTGTATCACTTTATCAGCCTCATGGATGGTCAACGCACAGTCCAGGAAATCTGGGACTTGACCACTACCCAGCTTGGCGACTCGGCCCCAACACAGGACGAGGTGATCCGTCTGCTTGGACAACTTCATTCGGCTGATGCTTTGTTGGGAGATCTTCCGCCGGACAGCATGGAGGTCTTCAGGCGATATCAGCGCCACGAGCGAATGCGCTGGAAGAAACGCTTCTGGTCTCCTCTGGCACTGCGTTTTCCAATGTTTGATCCTGATCCCTTTCTGAACCGAACTTTTCCCTGGGTGGAGCCATTGTTAGGTAAATTCGGTTTTTTGATCTGGCTCATTGTGGTGACCATGGGCGGCGTCCTTGCAGTATCACACTGGACAGATCTGACTGAAAATATTACTGAGCGTGTGCTCAGCGCGGGGAACCTGGTATTACTCTGGTTCGTTTATCCAGTCGTCAAGGCATTCCATGAGCTTGGGCATGCCTATGTGGCAAAAAAATGGGGTGCTGAAGTTCATGACATAGGGATCATGTTGCTTGTGCTGTCGCCAGTGCCCTACGTCGATGCTTCTGCAGCGTGGGGCTTCAAGGATAAATATAAACGCATGGCTGTCGGTGCAGCTGGTATTGGTGTTGAGTTGTTTCTTGGTTCACTGGCACTCTTTGTATGGCTTGCCGTTGAGCCCGGTATGGTGCGTGCCATTGCCTATAATGTAATGCTGATCAGTGGAGTATCTACGCTATTTTTTAATGGCAATCCTCTGCTGAAATTCGATGGTTATTATGTCATGTCAGATGCTATCGAAATACCTAATCTGGGTACACGAGCTAACCGTTATCTGGGATATCTGTTCCAACGTTATTTATTCAAGGTTGCAGATGCAGAATCTACTGCACATAGTCTGGGTGAACGAGCCTGGCTGGTTTTTTACGGTATTGCGTCATTTATTTATCGGGTTTTTATTACATTTATTATTATATTATTTATTGCAGGCAAATTTTTTTTCGTAGGGATTATTCTTGCAATATGGGCAATCACAACACAGATAATGATTCCACTCAGTAAAATATTTAAGTATTTATTCACCGGCACCAATCTCCGCCGGAAACGACCCAGAGCATTGATGTTCAGCGGTATGGGCATAGCTGGTCTCGGTCTCTTGTTATTCGTTATGCCTTTTCCCAACTGGACACGAACAGAAGGTGTTATCTGGATTCCGGAAGAAGCCCAGGTGCGTGCAGCAGTAGATGGCTTTATTGATCAATTACTGGTGCCGGTGGATGCTCAAGTTGTTCGTGGACAGCCGCTTATTCAGGCTGAAGAGCCATTTTTGGGAGCACGAGTTGATGTGTTCAAGTCCCAGGTGGAAGAGCTGCAGGCTCGCTACGATGCATTACAACCTTCTGACAAGGTACTGGCTGCCCAGGTCCGAGAGCAGATGGTTGCATCCGAGGCTGATCTAAAGCTTGCGCAGCAACGTCGGTCAGCACTGGTGTATCAAAGCCCGGCTAATGGACGTTTCATCGTGCCCAACGCCACTGATCTGCCTGGAAGGTTTGTTACCAAGGGACAACTGGTGGGTTATGTGCTGGAACCGGTAACCCTGACCGTGAGGGTGATTGTAGTTCAGGATGACATCAGCATGGTCAAGCAAAATACCCGGGGCGTTGAGGTGATGCTGACATCCTGGGACGCAGACCCGATTCCAGCCAGTATTCGTCGCATTGTACCAGGCGGATCTACTAAATTACCGACGCCAGCCCTTGGAAGTGCGGGTGGTGGTGATATTGCGGTTAATCCACAAGATAACGAGGGAGTCACAACGCTGCAGCAGATTTTTCAGCTTGAACTGGAATTGCCGCAAGAGATTCGCTCTGATTTCCTTGGTAGCCGTGTCTATGTGCGCTTTGATCATGGATTTGAGCCAGCAGGGTTTCAGGTTTTCCGTGCGCTGAGTCGACTCTTCCTCAGGCATTTCAATGTCTAGTTCTGCACAATTAAGACCTGGTGTTGCAGTTGGTCCCTATCCGCAGATTGAGGATATACGGGAAAACTGGATGGATCGTACGGCGGCAAAACTGGTTGGTTTGTTTCGTCAGCGTGTTTCTGGTCGAAACCCGGGGCATACGAGGTTTCTTGCGCTTGTCGAGTCAGAGGGGACAGAGCTTGCAGGCTTGTCGGACAAACAATTAAAACAACATATTCCGGATCTTAGGCGCAAGCTGTATAGCGAAGGACTTGAAGATCACCTGGTGGCCAGAGCTTTTGCCATGATTCGCGAAGTAGCCGAGCGTCAGCTGGGTATACGCCACTTTGATGTTCAGCTGATCGGTGGGCGCATCATGCTTGCAGGCAAGATTGCCGAAATGGAAACCGGTGAAGGTAAAACATTGACGGCAACACTGCCAGCATGCACCGCAGCATTAGCCGGTATTCCGGTACATGTGATTACCGTCAATGACTTTCTGGTACAACGTGATGCAGCCTGGATGGAGCCTCTGTATCGGTTTTTTGGTCTTAGTGTTGGCGTCATCTATGAAGGCATACAACCAGAAGAGCGTCGTAAAGCCTATGCCTGTGATATTGCTTACGGAACAAACAAGCAACTGGTGTTTGACTATCTGAAAGACCAGTTGCTGCTCGGTCGTGATGCCCCCCGGATGCGTCTGCAAATCGAGCGAATGTATGCAACAAACCCCCGTGCTCGTCATCTTCTCCTGAGAGGGCTTTGTTTCGTGATCGTGGATGAAGCAGACAGTGTCTTAATTGATGAGGCACGTACTCCTTTGATTATTTCAAACAAAGGTGACTCCAGTTTTGAGGAAAAAATCTACGGTGAAGCGATCGACATGGCCGGCCAACTGACTGTTGGTAGTGATTTCACCATCCATCCACGTGAGCATAATGCTGAATTGACAGAGCAGGGGCGTCGCCATGCGACCAGTCTGGCAGAACCTTATGGAGGAGTATGGATCGGGGCGCGCCGACGTGAAGACCTGATCCAGCGCGCACTGGCGGCCCTGCACCTGTATCACAAGGATAAACAATACATTGTGCGCAATGGCAAAATCCAGATTGTGGACGAATATACTGGCAGGGTTATGGCAGACCGTTCATGGGAGCGGGGCTTACATCAAATGATCGAGGCAAAAGAAGGCTGTGAAATAACCGGGCAGCAGGAAACACTGGCCAGAATCAGCTACCAACGTTTTTTTCGCCGTTATCTTCGTGTAACAGGTATGACTGGAACAGTGAGAGAAGTGGCTGGAGAACTCTGGTCAGTCTATCGCTTGCCGGTGGTAACCATTCCGACTAACAAGCCTGTAAAGCGTGAGCAACTCAGATCAGAGGTCTACCTGACCGCGGAGGAAAAATGGAATGCCGTTATTGACTCGGTTCGCCGCCTGCATGCTGAAGGACGGCCGATTCTGGTAGGTACGCGTTCGGTTGAAGCATCAGAACATGTGAGTGGCCTGCTTTTTGCCAATGGTCTTGTACACCACATCCTGAATGCCCGCCAGGATCAGGACGAAGCCGAGGTGATTTCCAGGGCAGGCGAACGAGGTCGCATTACCGTTGCAACCAATATGGCTGGTAGAGGTACAGATATCAAGTTGGCGCCAGGGGTGGCAGAGATTGGAGGGCTGCATGTGTTAGCGACCGAGTTTCATGATTCACGCCGCATTGATCGGCAATTGTTTGGCCGTTGCGGCCGGCAAGGTGATCCTGGCAGCTACCAGGTGATTGTGTCCCTGGAAGATGAGGTTTTCTTTGAATGGATAAAAAAAAATACGCACCGCTTACGAAAGTTTTTTCCCAGGCAAGGTGTTTCGTTACCAGGCTGGTATGGAATTCCGCTGGCTAGATGGGTTCAAAATGTTGCCGAAAACCGTAATAGTCGTATCAGACAGCAATTGTTGAAAATGGATCAGCAGCTAAGTGATCTTTTATCATTCACTGGCCGTGGTGAGTAGTTATTTCAATAGCTCTTTATGTCTCTGAATCAACACTACATTTGATGATTACCTGGGCTGGGTTGAAAGACTAATAATGGATTTAGAAACCGTATTTTTAATCATCATTGGTGTGTTTGTTTTGTATCGACTGGGTTTGATTAAAATCCATTGGAGTTTTAGCTGGCGTATTAATGCTAAAGGTATACCAGGCAGTGATAAGCCGAGCATAGAGAAGGACCAGGTAAAACAGGAAAAAAGAAAACTCGAGGAGCAAGTTAACCCGGATAAATAGTTGCTCTGTCGTATTTAATACTACAGTTCTGAAATAAGTTTATATTCCGCTAATGAAAAGCTTGTCGGGAGTTTGAGAAAAATATGACTGAAAGTTTGAAAGTAAAAAGAATACGTGGAGCTTCGATTTTCAAAATAATCGTTTTTGGCAGTGCACTTGGTTGTGCGGTTATTTCAACTTTTTTTGGGATTTTTGCGCTGTTTGGTGCAGAGGTTGTTCAGTGGAACGAACAATATGTAACGGGTATCAAAGGATTTCTGGTTTCACCTTTTGTTGGTTTATTTGCGGGAGGTTTCTTCGGGCTGTTTACATCACTTTTTGTATATATAGGATTGAGGGTTTATTCGATGTTCAGGGATATGATTATTGAATATCTACCTTCAGATCGAATAAATTAGTTAATTCTGCAATATTCTAATTAATTCTGATGTTCAAAATACCAATGCGAAGGAAAGACGATAAAAAACGAAACTTTCCAGATAGTAAAAACGGCTAACAGGTTTGAGGTGGGCGGTATGGAGCAGGAAAACAGAATACAGCATTTAACCAAAATAGTTCAGCAGCAAACAGCTGCACTACAGAATTTGCAACGAAGTTTTACCATTGTTAATGGGCGCCTTGATCTGCTCACTTCGTTCATTCTTAACAACCCAAATAACTATGAGGCGTTTTACCATCATGTTCAAAATCTGGCTAGCGCAGAGTTGCCGCCAGAGAAGGAATTTCTACAGGCAGCAAAGCTACTACAGAAAGTGGCCCAGGATTACCAAAAGGTATTGAAACCACCTAACCAGAAAGCCAGTACAAATTCGCCGCATGATGCCAGCGATTCGGGTTTTGAAGCCATTGTGATTCCTTTTCCAACCCTGGATCCTGACCAGTAATTTTTCCGGTCAGCTAAAACTTCATTTACAAAGCGCTGATAAATAAATATTTCATTCAGGGAATCTGGAGAAATTTGACAGGATTTTCCTGTTTCAAGCGTTTGAGGGATCTTGGGAATAAGGAGATAAAAAAGCCACGTGCCCATAACTGGACATGTGGCTTTTTGATATTTGGAGCGGGAAACGAGATTCGAACTCGCGACCCCAACCTTGGCAAGGTTGTGCTCTACCAGCTGAGCTATTCCCGCAAAGAAGCGCGTATTCTATGCAATCAACAGGCCGTGTCAAGTGGTAGTTGCTGATTTATATCGAAATAATATCGGGTATACTGACAATCATTAAATTCCTGCCTGAACCCGGCTGATTCTTACAGATGGACATTTTACAAATAATAATTCTCGCGCTTGTACAGGGTGTGACCGAGTTTCTGCCAATTTCCAGTTCAGCTCACCTTATTCTGGCGCCCTATGTCTTTGGATATTCCGACCAGGGACTGGCATTTGATGTTGCCGTACATATTGGTTCTCTCGGGGCCGTCATGCTCTATTTTCGCAGAGAAATGCTGGTGATAATGAATGGTATTTTTCATCCATCTGACGAGGATCTGTCCAGGGATCGCCATCTGGGCTGGAATGTTTTTATAGCGACAGTGCCGATTATTTTTGTCGGTCTGCTGTTTCAGCAACATGTTGCCAGCGATTTGCGTTCCCCTTTTGTGATTGCCATTACAACCGTTGGCTTTGGTTTGCTGTTGCTGGCGGTTGATCAGAATGCCAGCCGTACCCGTGATGAATACTCACTTAACTGGATGGATGCCCTGATTATTGGTCTGTTTCAATCCTTTGCCATTATTCCGGGAACATCACGCTCGGGTGTGACAATGACGGCCGGTTTACTGCTGGGACTGACGCGAGAAGCGGCCACGCGTTTTTCTTTCCTGTTATCGATTCCAACTATTCTGCTGTCCGGTGGACTGGTGACACTGGAACTGGTGATACATGGGGAAGACGTGCACTGGGGGGACCTGACAACCGGGATTGTGCTGTCTTTTATTGCGGCCTATGCCTGTATTCACTTCTTTCTGAAATTCATCGAAAAGATCGGCATGTTGCCATTCGTCATGTATCGCATGATCCTCGGCGTCTTTTTGTTCTGGATGATTTATAATTGAGCCACTTTTTATAAGGATTATTAGAAATATGCATACTCATCATCCTTCGCCACACGGCGGCAAACTGGTCAATTTACTGGTCAGCGAAGCTGAAGCAGAACAACTCAAAACCGATGCCATGCACTGGCCATCGGTCACTCTGACCGAGCGCCAGATCAACGAGCTTGAAATGCTGATCAATGGGGGGTTCTCGCCATTGCAGAGTTACATGAATGAGGCGGACTACCGTTCGGTTCTGGATAACATGCGACTGGCTGATGGCACTTTGTTTCCAATACCGATTTGCCTGGATATCAATCCTGAACTGGCTGAAAAAATCCAGCCGGGAGATACTGTGGCTCTCAGAGACCCGGAAGGTTTTATGCCTGCTGTGCTGGTAGTGGAAGAAATCTGGCAGGTTGACCTTGAGGCAGAAGCGCAGGCCGTTTATGGCACGACGTCACTGGATCATCCGGGTGTGCGCTATCTGCTGGAAAAGCATCATTCGGTCTATGTATCCGGACAGGTTAAAGGTGTTGAGCTACCGTTGCATTTCGATTTTGAAATTGTGCGCGACACCCCTGAAGAGTTAAGAGAGCATTTTCATCGCCTGGGATGGAAAAACGTGGTGGCTTTTACTACCAGTGAACCCATGCACAGGCTGCAAAGACAGTTAACCCTCGATGTAGCGCGAAATGAACAAGCCAATATACTGATTCATCCATTACTGGGTGAAGATCAGCCCGGAGATATGAACCGTTTCGCCCGGGTGCGGGGTTATCGCGAGATCGTACGAAAATATCCTCATCAACTTGGCATGTTGTCGCTGTTGCCTCTATCGCGTCGCTCAGCAGGGCCAAGGGAAGCCTTGCTGCATGCTATTATCAATCAGAACTATGGCTGTTCCCATATGATTGTCGGCCCTCAGCATGCGTCACCCAAAGGGCAGAAGCAGGAATACTATGCACCGGGCAGTGCACAGAAGCTGGTCAACACTGTGGCAGGCGAACTTGAAATAAAGATTATCGATACCGAAGAGCATTTGTATTCACCTCGCCAGGACAAGTTTGTTCCAGCCAGTGACTTGCAACAACAGGCTGAAGAAGGGCTTTCCCTGTCAAGAACGGAAATGCGCAACCGCTTGTTAAAAGGAGAGCCATTACCAGAGTGGTTTACTTTTCCTGATATCGAAAAAGAGCTCGCCAGTGTTTACCCATCCAAGGCTAAAATTGGTTTCACGTTGTTTTTTACCGGCTTATCGGGTTCAGGTAAATCAACTATTGCACGCATGGTTCATTCTCGTCTGATCGAGGAGGGTGGGCGGCCGGTTACTTTGCTGGATGGTGATATCGTGCGTTTGAACCTGTCCAGTGAACTGGGTTTTTCAAAAGAACATCGTAACCTCAATATTCAGCGTATTGGTTTTGTCGCCAACGAGATTTCCAAGAATGGTGGTATTGCTATTTGTGCACCGATTGCACCTTATACGCAAATGCGTCGTAATAATCGCGAGTTGATTGAACAGCATGGCGCTTTTATTGAAGTGCATATTTCAACGCCGCTGGAAGTGTGTGAAGCACGCGATCGCAAGGGGCTTTATGCCAAGGCACGCAAGGGTATTATTCCTGAATTTACCGGTATCAGTGATCCTTACGAGGAGCCACAGAACCCGGAACTAAGAATTGATACCAGTGAAGGGACGCCAATGGAGCAGGTGCAGCAAATTATGTTGTACCTGATTCGGGAAGGCTATCTTGGAACAGAACATTTGGATTAATGGAGAAACTATGAACATTCAGGACGTCATCAATATCGCCCGCAGCGCCGGCGAAAAAATCATGGAAGTCTACGCGCGTGAAGATTTTGGCACGCGTTTAAAATCTGACGATAGCCCGTTAACCGAAGCGGATCTGGCTGCCCATCATGTCATTGTTGATGGCTTGCAGGCACTTGATGCCGATATTCCGGTATTGTCAGAAGAGTCTTCTGACATTGCCTGGGACGAACGTCAGCAATGGGATCGATACTGGCTGGTTGATCCGCTTGATGGCACCAAGGAGTTCATCAAGCGTAACGGTGAGTTCACCGTCAATATTGCCCTGATTGATAACCACGAAGCCGTGCTGGGTGTAGTTTATGCACCGGTACTGGATGTGACATATTACGGTGATGAAAATGGCGCTTATAAAGTGAGCGAAGCGGGTGAAACCATTGAAATTCAGGTTGTTGCCCATCAAGCGGACGAGATCTGGAAAGTCGTTGGCAGTCGTTCTCATGCTGGTGATTCACTGGTCGCTTTTCTTGAAGAACTGGGTGACCATGAAATGGTCTCCATGGGCAGTTCACTGAAACTTTGCCTGGTGGCTGAAGGGGCTGCGCATATCTATCCAAGACTGGGGCCTACTTCAGAATGGGATACGGCCGCGTCACATGCCGTGGTTAATGCCGCGGGTGGTGAAGTGGTGGTTGCCGAGACGGGTGAACCATTGCAGTACAATACGAAAGAGTCGTTGTTGAATCCTTTCTTTATTGTACAGGCTGATTGAAACTTTAAACTGAAGCCAGGTGGGTGCTATCCATGTAATCCCATCAACGTTCGTACGTGCTGTTCTACACTGCGCGCCAGGCTATGCAGTTCATAACCACCTTCCAGCGCTGAAACCATTCTTCCCTGGGCATGTTTGTCAGCAACGTTCATCAGCTGCTCAGTGACCCAGCGATAG
>JABDQZ010000311.1 GCA_013041975.1 Gammaproteobacteria bacterium | reverse complement strand
GTATCGGCCCTAAACAGCAGAACTTTAAATAGTTTTTTCCTCATTCCCTGATAATGGAATGTAAGCCTTTCATTCCCCAAAAAGTTTCCTTGATTGACTACACTGTAACTTGACCCCTACATACTTGAGGGGATAAACCACCGGCACACGGTAGGCCCCGTCAGACTGACCTCCGGCGGGGCTGTTTATTCTTCATAAGGCTCTACGGTAACGGCCTCCAGCTGATACCCGGCTGTGGCCAAATCACTATCAAAAGACTTCGCGCTCAAGGTTCCAGTGACCCAGACTACATCAAAAGCATTACGAATTTCCGCTTCTCCTGAGGCCACACTGACAAACACCGTCTGATTGGCTGGTGGCGGGGGTACGTGGATACAGGCACCATAATAAGGAACCAGTAAAAACTCGCTGACAGCTTTACCATCACCTTCCAGTGGCACCACAAAGCCAGGCAACTTAATGCGCTTTCCATCCATTTCTTCATTGATGGGAGCGACCTTGTAGGAAGCCTCGAGTTCTTTCATGATTTCCTGAACACGAGGATCATCATCAGTCAGCTCGGAAAAATCACCGTATTTATCGAGTATCGCATCTGGCTGGTAGTCAGCCGGTACCAGACTATCCCAGTCAACCTCTTCAAATTCATTACCTGCTGCAAAAGCAACATTTACCATGAATACCATCAACAATAGTTTAAAAAACCTGTGCATAACAACCTCGAGATTTAAATCCTGATACTCATACCGTCAGCCAGTGAATATCGATATGCCCGGTAGCCAGGAACCAGGCCGACAACAAGACCTGTGAGGCCGATCAGCCCCATTAATCCCCATTCGCGCTCCGTTGGCAGACCAATAGACAAATATAACCCCCAGAGAGTTTCAATGTATGGCTGGGTAATAAACAAACCGGTGTAAAGTAACACAAGACCGGCAGCGATACCCAGCAGGCACAACAGCAGGCTCTCACCGGTGATCAACAGCAAGATATGCATCGGACGCGCGCCTACAGAACGTAATATGGCCATTTCCCTTCTGCGCTCATTAAGACCAGCGAGCATCACGGTCAGCATGCCCACAAGCCCGATCAGTACCACCAGTCCTGTTACCATCAATAGCGCGTTTTCAGCAACTGCCATCATGTCCCAGAGTTGCTGCAGCGTAATGCCTGGCAGGATCGCCTGTAACGGTTCACCAGGGTATTCATTGATTTCCCGTTGCAATCCAAATGTGGCAATGCGGCTTTTTAATCCCAGCATGAAGGCTGTGATGCTGTTGGGCGTCAGATCAGACCGGGACGCCCTTTCAGCGGAAATATTCAGCCCCGGAACTTTTCGGCCTTGAATCCAGCCCTTATGTATCGCTTCTATTCCTTGCAGTGAGACATGAACCGTGCGATCTAGCGGGGTGCCGGTAGCTGCAAGAATTCCGCTGACGGTAAAGGGCTTGTCCTTGTGCATGCTGAAACTGGTTTTTCCGGCACCATGTGCAATGATGATTTCCTGCCCCACCGAGTAACCCAGTTTTTCAGCCACCTCATGACCGAGAACGGCCTGATAAACCTGTTCAAAAGGCTTGCCCTTCAAGAATTCCAGCTGACGGTGTTTAGAATAACGGTAATAGCGAAAATAATCCTCACTGGTTCCCATAACACGGTAACCCCGGTGAGAATCTCCCAGGGATATCGGAATACTCCATTTGACCATTTTGTTATTGGCAAAATGCCGATAACTTTTCCAGGAAATATTATTGGTGGCATCACCAATACGAAAAACCGAATACAGCAGCAGATTAATCGAGCCACTGCGCGCTCCGACAATGAGGTCAGTTCCGGAAATGGTGTTGGCAAAACTGTTACGCGACTCGACTCTCAGCCTTTCCACCCCCAGCAACAGGGCGACACTCAGTGCAATACTGATCAGCACCAGACTGGCCGTGAAACGACGATTCAACAGGCTTTTGATCGCCAGCGACAATATCGCCATTATGCAGTCTCCTGCTCGAGCCGGTTCAGCTCTTCCAGCGGGATATGATGCCTGAATAAAGACTCCAGCTGACGGTCATGACTGACAAACAACAGTGTTGAGCCTGATTCCCTGCATTCCTGAAACAGCAATTCAATAAAGGCTTCACGCATCTCGCTATCCAGTGCCGATGTCGGCTCATCGGCAATAACGATTTCAGGTGAACCGATTAGCGCACGAGCCGTCGCCACGCGTTGCTGCTGACCGACACTCAGCTCAGTAACTGGTCTGTGCAGCAGCTTGTCGCCAGCCATGTCCAGATGATTGAGCAAACGAATAGCCTCTTGTTCCAGTGAACGTCCGCAAGCATTGACTTTGCTTTTTCGAAAGCGGGAAAACCTGCACGGTAAAATTACGTTTTCAATAACCGACAAATAAGGAATCAGATTGAAAAGCTGAAAAACAAAACCAATATGATCGGCCCTGAAATGATCCCGCTGGCTGGCGCTGAGCCGGTTGACATACTTGTCCAGAATCTGAATATCACCCTGCTGTGGCAACAGAACGCCTGCAAGCAGAGCAAGCAGCGTACTTTTTCCGCTGCCACTGGCTCCCCTGATAAAGATGTGTTCGCCCTTTGCCACCTTCCATGAAGGAATATCCAGGACATCAGCATGACCTTTACGCCATCGATAACGCAGGTCATTAACCGATATGGCTGTTTCAGTCACTATTTAATACCTAAACTTACATCTCAATCTGGCGATGATCTGAGTGCAGCTCAAATGACTGCTGACCCTTATCGGAAAGGGCTTGCACACGGATCAGTTCGATAAGGGGGAAATGTTCAAACATATTCACATTCAGGCCTGTTAACTTGGAGGTGTGCTTGCAATGATAATGGTAGTGGGCTGAAAAGTCTGCGTGCTCTTGCTCTGCCTGTTTTTCATGTCCATGATCGTCATGAACATCTTCAAATGGAGCTTGAACATCAGCTTT
Organism: Gammaproteobacteria bacterium; assembly: GCA_013041975.1. Taxonomy (GTDB): domain Bacteria; phylum Pseudomonadota; class Gammaproteobacteria; order Chromatiales; family Chromatiaceae; genus JABDQZ01. The sequence continues at coordinate 16,072 of JABDQZ010000311.1, read as the reverse complement.
TTCCAGTTCACATTCCGCCTCGGCAGGCAGACTGAATAAGCTGTCCGCTTGTGCAAGCGTTTTAACCGCAGATGAAAATCGTTGCTGTTGTGTTGGTGATTGAGGTTTATGTTCGAAACCAAGCAGATTCACGGCAGGACTTTGAAAATGGATTTCCATTTGATGGCCTTCAATAGCCAGCAGTAGTTCAGATGTTCCGTGAACATGTGATTCATGATATTCAGTTTCATGGTCTTGCTCATGCTCATGCGCATTTTCCTGAGCATAGGCAACAATACCCGGATAAATCATAACTGCCAGTAGAACAGCAAATAGAGTACGTATTTTTATCATTAATCAGTCACTTAGTTATATTGAATTAACATGCACGTAATCATAACAAACTTTTTGTTATATTATAACATTTTATACTACTGACTGGAGTCATTCAGGCGCGCTTGCCTCAAGCAACAGATGATTAATTAATACCCAAAAAACAAAAACCCATCACAAGGATGGGCTTTCCTTTGACAAAGCTTGATATGGCTTCAGGCAGCGGTCTGTTCACCGTATAGCACCTCACGAAGCTCTGCCGCTTCCAGGTTCCATACATAGAAATAATGGCCGTCATGAATGACTTCTGTAACGATAAAATCTGCAATGAGCCCTTCAGTCAAGAAAGCCTCTTTGTCAGTACATGGAGAAATTTCTGCAGGCCTTTCTGAAAAAAACTTGATACGTGGATATTTGCGGACAGCACCTGCTGAAGAGATTGGCATGAAATAGAACTTTAAGCCATCAGACCATAATTCGGCTTTCTTGGAATTAGCCGCAGTAATGGGGGTAAGAGGATTGAGCTCCTGTTTTAATGCGCTGTGCGGTCGGAACAGTTCCTCAGCTTCTATTGTATATATTTCACTCATCGTAGACTCCTTTAATCAAAAAAATCCGGATGTCACCACTGAGCTTCCTGCTTGATATTTACTCTAGTTGCTCAAAAAAAACTGTCTACGAGGGAGATTACCTATAGAAATCAGTAGTATCACGGATGAGTATTTCTTTTGTTTACAACAGGTTATGAAAAATATAGCCCCAAAACCCCGTATTTCCTGGTTTTTCAGATTTATCCTACATACAGACTCGAATCACTGTTTTAGACTTTATCCCAGTCACTAAAGGAATATGGAACCGCCAGTGACAGGGATCAGGGACAAAAGGAATCAACTCCAAACACCCCGGCTAAGGATTAAGCCGGGGTTTCTTTTTTTATTTATTGCGTTACTTCCAGTGTCATCATGACCGGTTCATCATCCATTTTGACGGCCATGGCTTTATTGATGCGAACTTTCTCGCCAATGGTGACTTTGCCTATTGTGGTGCGACCGATAAGGGCTTGATTTCGATCATAGGCACGGATTTCCAGGGAGCCTGCTTCCGCCTTGTTTTTATTATCAAAAAGACAGGTTGCCTTGATCAACTTGTCGCTGATGCGATTCCACTTCCCACAATTGACCAGTAAGACATTGGTTTTGTTGATTACGGGCAAATCATAGGTACCTGAAGGAGGAGCCGAGCAGCCAGAAATAAAAACAACCATAACGATAACAATTAGCTTAGTCATAACCAATCAATTCATCCCCACCTGAAAACCCGGATCATCATAATCACTGAATTCATTGATTTGCTTACCGCACACCGGACAGTAACGAAAAAAATTAATGGGTGTATAGGCATTCTTGTCAGAAGCATTCAGATACTTGGCATACAAGGCAAACTCATTCTCCTTGTCTGACATAAACACCAGGTTACAGGGTTCGTTTTCGAAGCCATCGATAATACCGACGATATGATCACAATTCTTCATTATTTTAGGTAAGCGGATTTATTCCTGTGGCCTGACAAACAATTCAGGCCTGGCAAATTCCAGTATCTGTTTTGACTGCTTGTTACAGTTTATTTTCATCATAGCCAGTTCAACCTGACCCAGGTCGACATCAACGGTATCAAGCATGCTGGAGTTATGTTTCTGGCTAAATTCTTGTTCCGACATATTGTAATACCCGCTGATCTTTCTCAAGGCAGTAATGGCAGAAGTGCGAAGCGCCTGCTCATCAGGGGTGAAATTATCCGTATATTTGAAATAATAACCGGAACACCTTCCCATGGTTTCAATACTGGTCGCATACATCTCTTTATTGTAAATGGCAGACAGTATGGATTCCGTATTTTTGCGTTTTTTTTGGGGTTGGGTAATTTTGATTCCCCATTCAGTTTCATTTTCCGGGCAAGGTTCCTCAGAGTAACTGATATCACCATCATAGTTACGGCATTTATAGACCTGACCAACAGCCGGGGGCATTATCAGCAAACCCAAACAAGCGATCAAAAAAAATCGCAATATCATGGATCATCTTCAGTGGTTTTTGGGTTGAACATAGATTGTCCCTGATGTTGACGCATAGTCAGTGAGATGTAAGAACGCGCTATTTCACTGCAGTATTCATAGCCTGAGCCCAAAAACATATTTTCAACTACTGTCTCCTGAATATCCTTTTCCTTGTCGGTCAGCTTTAACGTCAGAGAATAATTTTCTCCGTTCACCCAGGCGGAATACCTATACAAAAAGTGATTTACCCTGCGGATACGGAAATCCAGCTTTTCCTGTGCAGTTTCAGGGTTGGAGTTTCCCCGGTCACACAGCTGTTCAGCCCTGTAGGCCTTGGTTGGAAACCAGACACCAACATGTGTAAGAGTTTCACTCTGGTAGGAAGGTATAGAACCGGAAACAACGTAGCGAACTTGTTCCTGATCATTTTGAATCCTGCTGAGTATAGAGACAGGCAAAGCTCCACTACCGCTTTTTTTGAGCGCATCGATCCATTCCTGCATGGTGGCAAAGTCACCAGGTTTGAGCATTAATTCGGGATGATCAACAGGAAAGTGATCACTACGGAAATAAATGACAGCCCCTTTCCTGGGATCAATATCCATCGGCGACTGGCACCCAGAAGTGATTTTGTGCAGGCGAGCTTCAATGGCCGTATTGTCTATTTCGGCACTGATTTTCCTGAAGTGATAGTTGTAATTGAGTCCCGGCATCCTGTCAGCTTTGCTGTCAACTGTATGACTTCAGGATAGCCTTACAACCCGACTAAATCAAAAAGCGTCCCCGGGAACACGTACATGACCCTCCATCAGTATTCTCGCACTGCGGCTCATAACCACCTTTTCGGCCAGCCATTCACCTTTCTGTTCACTGGCCTGAGCGCCAACCTTCAGTGTACCGGAGGGGTGACCAAACGTGACGCTATCACGTTCACCTCCACCGGCAGCCAGGTTAACCAGGGTACCCGGAATGGTAGAAGCTGTTCCAATCGCAACGGCCGCAGTTCCCATCATGGCATGGTGAAGTTTTCCCATGGACAGGGCACGGACATTGAGATCGATGTCACCGGCATTGATGATTTTACCACTGGAAGCCTGATAACTGGCAGGCGGCGCCACAAAAGCCACTTTTGGGGTGTGCTGACGACCTTCGGCTTCGGAAATATTATTGATTAATCCCATGCGTAAAGCACCATGGGCACGAATGGTTTCGAACATGGTCAATGCCTTGTCATCGCCGTTTATGGCTTCCTGCAACTCGGTGCCCGAGTAGTTAATGGCGTCAGCATTGAGAAAAATCGTTGGTATTCCGGCGTTGATCATTGTTGCCTGGAACGTCCCTACCCCCGGGACTTCGAGATTATCAACCAGGTTGCCTGTAGGAAACATGGAACCTTCTCCATCAGCAGGATTGAGGAATTCAATTTTCACTTCAGCTGCGGGAAAGGTAACCCCGTCCAGTTCAAAGTCACCGGTTTCCTGCACTTCACCATTGGTGATGGGTACATGAGCAATAATGGTTTTCTGAATATTCTTTTGCCAGATGCGTACTACGGCGACACCATTTTGCGGAATACGTTCCACATCAACCAGCCCGGCATAAATCGCAAATGAACCGACTGCAGCTGTCAGGTTGCCACAGTTACCACTCCAGTCGACAAATGCCTTGTCGATTGATACCTGGCCAAACAGGTAGTCCACGTCATGATCAGGCATGTCACTTTTATTCAAAATAACGGTTTTACTGGTGCTTGAAGTGGCACCACCCATGCCGTCGGTTTGTTTACCATAAGGATCGGGGCTGCCGATCACGCGTAACAACATGGCATCACGGGCAGACCCTGCTTCTTTACAGCTTTCAGGTAAATCCGAGCGGTTGAAAAATACCCCTTTGCTGGTTCCACCGCGGATGTAGGTGGCGGGGATTTTTATTTGTGGTTTATGGGCCATGCTCGTTATCTCTCTATCCGACGTTCAATTCGATGAAGACTCTAGAAAATCTTGTGCGAAACGTTGCAGGACACCACCGGCTGAATAAACAGTGACTTCTTCAGCGGTATCCAACCGGCAGGTCACAGGAATCTCTACCTGCTCGCCATTGGTACGTGTCATAACAACCGTAAGATCAGCGCGTGGTGCAATGTCACCTTTCACATCATAAGTTTCTGTACCATCGATATTGTACGTATTGCGGTTTTCACCTTCTTTGAATTCAAGTGGCAATACGCCCATACCCACCAGGTTGGTACGGTGAATACGCTCAAAACCCTCAGCAACAATCGCTTCAACACCAGCCAGGCGCACACCTTTTGCAGCCCAGTCGCGTGAAGAACCCTGTCCGTAATCAGCTCCGGCAATAATGCACAAAGGCTGCTTGCGTTCCATATAGGCTTCAATCGTTTCCCACATGCGCATCTGCTTGCCTTCCGGTTCCAGACGCGCCAGTGAGCCCTGGATTATATCGCCCTTTTCATCACGGCACATTTCATTGAGCAGTTTCGGGTTGGCGAATGTGGCACGCTGAGCCGTCAGGTGATCACCACGATGCGTTGCATACGAGTTGAAGTCTTCTTCAGGTAATCCCATCTTAGCCAGGTATTCTCCAGCGGCACTGGACGCCAGAATGGCATTGGATGGTGACAGATGATCAGTGGTGATGTTATCACCCAGTACTGCCAATGGACGCATGCCGCTCATGGTACGTTCACCCGCCAATGCACCTTCCCAGTAGGGAGGACGACGGATGTAAGTACTTTGTGGACGCCAGTCATACAGCGGACTTTTGGCTTCTTCAATGGTGCCAAGGTCAAACATCGGGTTGTAGACCTGCTGGAACTGCTCGGGTTTTACGAACTCATTGACGATGTCATCGATTTCTTCATCAGAAGGCCAGATGTCTTTAAGCGTAATGTCATTACCATCAGCATCTTTACCAAGTGCATCATTTTCGATATCAAAACGCACCGTACCGGCAATGGCGTAAGCAACCACCAAAGGTGGTGATGCAAGAAATGCCTGCTTGGCGTATGGATGAATACGTCCATCGAAGTTACGGTTACCCGACAATACCGCAGTGGCATAAAGGTCACGATCAATGACCTCCTGCTGAATTTTCGGATCGAGTGCACCACTCATGCCATTACAGGTAGTACAGGCGTAGGCAACAATACCGAAGCCCAGTTTTTCCATTTCTGATAAAAGACCGGCTTCCTGCAGATAGAGTTTTGCCACCTTCGAGCCAGGAGCAAACGATGACTTGACCCAGGGCTTGCGCACCAAACCCAGTTCATTAGCCTTGCGGGCAATAAGTCCTGCAGCAACAACATTGCGAGGATTGGAGGTATTGGTACAACTGGTAATAGCCGCAATAATAACAGCACCATCAGGCATTTCGCCTTCTTTTTCGGTCCATTCACCGGCAATGCCACGCTCGCCCAGTGCAGACGTTGGTAAACGACGATGCGGATTGGATGGACCTGCCATGGTGCGATCGACTTTGGAAAGATCGAATTCAAGCACACGTTCGTATTCAGCTTCGTTCAGATCGTCAGCCCAAAGTCCCGTGGTTTTTGCATAGTTTTCTACCAGCTCAACCTGCTCGGGATCTCGTCCAGTTAACTTCAGGTATTCAAGGGTCTGTTGATCGATATAAAACAGTCCGGCAGATGCACCGAATTCAGGTGTCATATTGGAGATAGTCGCGCGGTCACCAATGGTCAGAGTTTCAGCGCCATCACCAAAGAATTCAAGATAGGCAGAGACAACGCGCTGGTTACGCAGGAACTCTGTCAATGCCAAAACAATATCAGTAGCCGTGATACCCGGCTGACGCTGACCAGTCAGTTTTACACCAACAATTTCTGGCAGACGCATCATGGATGGACGGCCCAGCATGACGGTTTCTGCTTCAAGACCACCCACACCAATCGCGATCACACCAAGCGAATCAATATGAGGTGTATGACTGTCGGTTCCCACACAGGTATCTGGATAAGCCACACCGTCACGCGCCTGTACAACGGGTGACATTTTTTCCAGGTTGATCTGGTGCATAATGCCGTTACCGGCAGGAATCACATCGACATTCTTGAAGGCTGTCTTGGTCCATTCGATAAAATGAAAGCGGTCTTCGTTACGACGGTCTTCAATAGCACGGTTTTTATCAAAAGCCTCGGGATCAAAACCTGCATGCTCTACCGCCAGGGAATGATCAACAATCAACTGGGTTGGCACCACAGGATTAACCTGCGCAGGATCACCACCCTTGTCAGCAATGGCATCACGTAAACCAGCCAGGTCAACCAGTGCTGTTTGACCTAGTATGTCATGACAAACTACGCGGGCGGGATACCAGGGGAAATCCAGATCACGTTTTGTATCGACTATCTGTCCCAGAGCATCGTTTAATAACTTGGGATCACAGCGGCGAACCAACTGCTCTGCCAGTACACGTGAAGTATATGAAAGTTTTGCAAATGAACCTGGTTTAATGGCTTCAACGGCTGCCTTGGTATCAAAGTAATCCAGTTTTGTGCCAGCTAAAGGTTTGCGGTATTCGGTATTCATGGATATCTCAGCTTATATATAAATATCTCGCCATCATCCGGTACAGCTTTTCAAAAGACGCTGTGGATACGTCCATGTATGCTCTCCTCGCCACCCCTGGCTCGGAATGCTTTTGAAAAGCTGTACCGAATGCTGGCTTACGGTTTATGTTTAGTTAATTGCCAGCTTTTTTTCATACTGCCGTCTTGCACTGAGAAAACAGGAGCAACCGTAGTCCTTAAGAAGCGTTCCGAGCCAGGGATGACGAGGAGAGCGTGCATGGATGCATTCACAGCGCCTTCTTAAGGACTACGGTTGCTCCTGTTTTCGGGCCTTAACCTCTTTCCTCGATAGGAACAAACTTCAGATTCTCAGGCCCTGTATAATTCGCCGAAGGACGAATAATCTTGCCATCTTCACGTTGCTCTACAACATGCGCCCCCCAACCGGAAGTACGCGCAATCACGAACAACGGTGTAAACATATCGGTTGGCACGCCCATCTGGTTATAGGAAACAGCTGAGAACCAGTCAAGGTTAGGAAACATTTTCTTGATATCCCACATCACTGATTCCAGACGCTCGGCCACATCAAACATCAGGGTATCACCATTTTCTTCTGACAAGCTTTTGGCAACGCGTTTGATCACTTCGTTACGTGGGTCACCCACGGTATAAACCGGGTGACCAAAACCAATAACGATTTCCTTGCGGCCTACACGTTCACGAATATCTGTCTCTGCTTCATCAGCACTGCTGTAACGCTGCTGAATTCTGAAAGCAGCCTCGTTGGCACCACCATGTTTTGGACCACGTAAAGCACCGATTGCAGCCGTGATAGCTGAATGCATGTCCGAGTTGGTCCCTGCTACAACACGTGCAGTAAAGGTGGAGGCATTAAACTCATGCTCCGCATAAAGCACCAGAGAGGTGTGCATTGCACGTACCCAGGACTCGCTTGGCTTTTCGCCATGCAGCATGTGCAGGAAGTGACCACCAATGGAGTCATCATCGGTTTCAACTTCAATACGTTTACCGTTAAATGCAAAGTGATACCAGTAGCACAACATGGAACCAAACGAAGCCATCAGCCGATCAACAATATTGTTGGCTTCTTCTGCTGTATGCGTTTCGCTTTCAGTTTCCACACAGCCTAAAACGGAACAAGCAGTACGCATCACATCCATTGGATGTGTGGTTTTCGGCAATGTTTCCAGAGACTGCTTGACGGCATCAGGTAGACCACGCAGTGTTCTCAGTTTGGCTTTGTATGCATCCAGTTCAGCCTGGGTTGGCAATTTGCCATGTACTATCAAATAGGCGATCTCTTCAAACTCACAGCTTTCTGAGATATCCAGGATATCGTAACCGCGGTAATGCAGATCATTGCCGGTACGGCCAACGGTACAGATAGCCGTGTTACCTGCCGCTGTTCCGGACAGCGCCACTGATTTTTTTGCTTTCGGTAATACCTGTTCAGTCATAGGTAAATCCTCTCTGGTTATATGTATTCAGATTTGTTCTATTAATTTTCGTCTGCAAACAGCGAATCCAGTTTCTGTTCAAAATCGTGATAGCCAAGGTAATCATAGAGCTCCATGCGGCTTTGCATGGTATCGACAACATTCTTCTGGCTACCTTCGGCACGTACTGTTTTATATACATTTAATGCCGCCGCACTGGCAGAACGGAAAGCAGTTAATGGATAGAGTGCGATACTGACTCCGACTGAACCCAGTTCTTCCGTGTTAAACAGTGGCGTACTGCCAAATTCAGTAATATTTGCCAATACAGGGACTTTTACCGCTTCAACAAATTCCTGGTACTGGGAAAGCTCTGTAATTGCTTCAGGGAAGATCATGTCAGCCCCCGCTTCAACGCAGGCACAGGCACGATCAATGGCAGACTGCATACCTTCAACCGCAAGTGCATCCGTACGCGCCATGATGACGAAATCAGGATCTGTTTTGGCATCTACCGCTGCTTTTACACGATCAACCATTTCCATCTGGGAAACAATGGCTTTATTGGGACGGTGTCCACAACGTTTCTGCTGCACCTGGTCTTCCATATGAATCGCACCGGCACCGCAACGAATCATCGACTTAACCGTGCGGGCAATATTGAATGCGCCTCCAAAGCCGGTATCGATATCGACCAGTACAGGAAGTTCGGTAACATCTGTCATGCGCTTCAAGTCAACGAGCACATCTTCCATGGTGGTAATGCCCAGGTCAGGAATACCACATGAACTGGCAGCTACTCCTCCACCTGAAATATAAAGTGATTTAAAACCCGAAGCCTCAGCAAGGCGCGCATGATAAGCATTCACTGCCCCGATACACTGCAACGGCTTTTCAGCTGCAACGGCTTCCCTGAATCTCTTACCAGCAGAATAGACAGACATAGTTGGTTCCTCTTAATTCAAAATTTATGGTCAGGCCGCTGTACTTTCAGCCATCTGACGTTCAACGTTTTCCCTTGATGCGCGAATATGCGCGCGCATCATGTGTTCAGCCATTTCTGCATCACGACGCTTAATGGCATCAACGATATTGCAATGCTCATGGTAAGCACGTACTGCACGTTTACTGCGCATGCCAAACTGATAGCGATAGAGGCGCACCAGCTGGTAAAGATCGTTACATAACAGGTCAAACAAAAAGCCGTTATGACTGGCCTTTACGATGGTGTAATGAAAATCCACATCACCTTCTTTCTGGAAATAGTCGTGGTTGTCCTCGATATCGTTGGCATGTTTATCGAGCAATCGCTCAAGCTCCCTGATTTCTTCTTCGGTAATCGCTTCTGCGGCAAGTCTTGCTGCCATACCTTCGAGTGCTTCACGTACATGAAAAATCTCGATAAGTTTTTCGTGGCTTAAGGAAACAACCCGTGCGCCGACATTGGTTTTTCGTGTCACCAGCCGACAGGCTTCAAGACGACCAATCGCTTCACGCAAAGCGCCACGACTGACTTCGTAATCACGTGCCAGTTCAGGTTCACTTAACTTTGAACCGACTGACAGACGACCTTCAAAAATCGCAGTTTTCAGATCCTCAAACAGTCGATCCGGAATAGAAGTGACTTCAGCCATACCTAAGCTCCTGCATAGCCCAGTTTTTTCAGCGCGACGCTAATGTCATCAAGAATGGCAGGATTATCGATGGTGGCAGGCATTTTCCATTCCTGCTGATCGGCAATTTTCACCATGGTGCCGCGCAGGATTTTGCCTGAGCGGGTCTTGGGTAATGCTGACACCACAACAACCTGTTTGAATGCGGCAACAGGGCCAATCAGGTCACGTACACGCTTGACCAGTTCACCAGCCAGTTCCTGTTCATCACGATCAGCACCTGCCTTGAGTACAACCAGCCCCACAGGCAGTTGCCCCTTGAGTTGATCAGCTGCACCAATGACGGCACATTCAGCCACATCTTCATGGCCAGCCAGCACTTCTTCAATAGCACCTGTTGAAAGACGATGACCTGCAACATTAATCACATCATCGGTACGACTCATGATCCACAGGTAGCCGTCATCATCCCTGAAACCGGCATCACCACTTAAGTAATAACCGGGATATTTAGCAAGATAAGAGTCAATGAAACGCTGATCGTTATTCCATAGCGTCGGCAGACATGCGGGTGGCAAAGGGAGTTTGACAACGATATTGCCCATTTCACCATCAGGCATTTCATCCCCTTCCTCGGAAAGAATACGCACATCGTAGCCAGGCATGGCAACCGTTGGTGAGCCTGCTTTTACTTCCATTGGTTCAATACCCAGCGGGTTGGCGGCAATACCCCAGGCGGTTTCTGTCTGCCACCAGTGGTCAACAACCGGTTTCTGCAGTTTGTCACGTGCCCAGTAAAGCGTATCCGGATCGCAACGCTCACCGGCGAGGAACAGTGAATCCATGCAGCCAAGATCATATTTTTTCAGATATTCGCCATCAGGATCTTCTTTTTTGATAGCCCGGAATGCCGTCGGTGCTGTAAACAATACCTTGACATTGTGTTCACTGATAACACGCCAGAATGCTCCCGGATCAGGCGTACCCACCGGTTTGCCTTCGTACATGATCGTGGTACAACCTGCCAGTAACGGTCCGTAAACGATATAGCTGTGACCAACAACCCATCCCACGTCAGAAGCTGCCCAGTACACATCACCCGGCTCAACGTTATAGATATTTTTCATGGTCCAGTGCATGGCAACCGCATGGCCACCATTATCACGGACTACACCTTTGGGCTGGCCGGTAGTACCAGAGGTATAAAGAATATAGAGAGGATCAGTTGCTTCAACCTGAACGCATTCAGCAGGAGCAGCGGCTTGTGCAGCTGTATTCCAGTCAAAATCACGCCCTTCGATCATTGAAGCTTCAGCTTCAGGACGGGCATAGATAATTGTGGCGTCCGGTTTGTGATCAGAAAGATCAATCGCTTCGTCCAGCAAAGGCTTGTAGGCAATGACTCGCGAAGGTTCGATGCCACAGGAAGCGCTGACAATCACTTTTGGCTCGGCATCATTGATACGGGTTGCCAGTTCGTTGGCAGCAAAACCGCCAAACACCACGGAATGAATAGCACCCAGACGTGCCGTTGCCAGCATGGCAATGGCAGCTTCTGGAATCATCGGCATATAGACGAGTACACGATCACCTTTACCCACACCACGATCTGCCAGCGCTCCGGCAAACTTTGCCACTGTGTCAGTCAGCTCTGAATAGGTATAGGTTTTCTGCTTTCCGGTTATCGGCGAATCGTAAATCAGTGCCGCCTGCTCACCACGGCCATTTTTCACATGACGATCCAGAGCGTTATAACAGGTATTCAGCTCACCACCCTTAAACCAGCGTGGCGCCGGTTTGGCCTCCATATCCAGCACCTTGTCCCAGGGTTTGCTCCAGTCAATCCCCTGTGCCGCATCTCCCCAGAAACCATCAGGGTCATTAAGTGAGCGTTCGTAGATTTTTTTATATGTCGACATAATCTTCTCTGAACTTGTAATTATTGAATGAAGAAAGCTAGTTATTGTTATGTTGCGAATTCAGTATAGCCAAATACCCCAGATTGTCGACAATATTATTTAATACAGTAAATTTAAATTCTATATTCCATGAGTTTATTGAATTGTGTCGACAAAATAACAACCCACTATTAGCTATCATTATTCTAATTGTTATGAGGAACCTACGATAAACACTTGATATAAAAGCGCTCTAGCGTATAAATAGCCATTAACTAGCTATATTCATTCAGTTACCCAGATACAGACATGAACAAACTCCAACTATTCAGCTTTTTTTGTTTAATCTTTGTAAGTAACTCGTTGTGGGCATTTATCAATATTGCCGGAAACTATTCAGGCACCGTATCCGAGACAGTTACCACCTGTCCGGATAATCCCTCCCTTAATGGACAAACGTATGTAACCAACGTCGATGTTGTATTAGGCACCCCGGTTGATGATGGTGATGGCGGATTTGATGTACCAGTCACATTCAGTGGCCCTGGGTCGCCAGTGTCTTTACCGGAGACAAATGCATCCTCTTCACTGTTTTTTGATGGCACCAGTTTTATCGCAGGCATTTTTATCTATGGTAATTTTCCGAACGGAACTTATTCCAATGGAACAATTACCGGTAGTGGTACAGCAACCTCCACCAGCATCTACCCAACAAGCTGTAATATCAGCATCAGCTTTACGCTCACTGGTGGTGGTTCATCAAATGCAACTCCAGCAGCAGCCATTAACAACGTTGGTATGCTGACAAGTACCATTCAGGGAATGACAACAATCGTGACATCAAGGATTAATACAATCCTCACCAACATCGTTCGCGGCTTTAGCCTGACAGGTGGCAAACCCATGCTGAGCACAGACCTGGGTAAAGCAGCAGGAGATGAATTTGAAGGCCTATCTGCATGGGCCAGTCTATCGGGGATGAAGCTTGATAATAACAGCGCGGTCGATTTCGACGGTGATCGTCACAGCATTATGCTAGGTGTCGATTATCAGCCACGAGACAACATGGTGGCAGGCCTCATGCTTTCATGGGAAACCGCAGACCTGGATACCTCATTTAATTCCGGCAACGTGCAGACAGATGGATTTACCATTGCTCCTTATTTTGGCATGGCACTGGATGATAAATGGAGTATGGATGCCATGGTTGGCTATGGCAGGCTAGACCTGGATCAATTTCACCGTGGTACAGGTGGCGTGGGCCCTCTGGTAACCAGCAATACCGACTCTCAGCGACTTTTTGCTGCAGCAAACATTAATTATGGTTTTATCTACGACCAGTTTTATCTTGAAGGACGCGGCGGTATTACCAGTGCCGATGAACAACAGGACAGCTATACAGAAAGCAACGGCAGCCAACAGCGTGCATTACGCACGGCTTTCACAAAGCTGCAACTGGGTGGCAAAGCCACTTATCTTGGCTTTGATGAATTCAATCCCTATTTCGGACTTTCCTATAACTATGATATCTCATCAAACAGCGTGGCCTTGTTTGGTAACAATGGCCTGATTGAGACTGACAGGGATGACATGGTCAGCAGTATTGGTTTCAGCTGGCAGAAAGAGGAAAACCTCAGCGCCGGCTTTGAATGGACTCACCGTTTCATGCACAAGAACTTCAGGGAAGACGCTATCAACCTGGATGTCAGGATGACCTTTTAATCACTGATGTTGACAAGCGCCCTGCCCTGATGTGTTCCGGCTAATATTTGCTCAATGGCTTCCGGCAGCTGCTCCAGTGAAATGGGATTAATCGCTCCGGAGAGGTTATCCACTTTCCAGTCGGTCGCCATTTTCCCCCACAGCTCTTTACGCAATGACATTGGGCAACTTTGAGAATCAATACCGACCAGTGATACACCACGTAAAATAAACGGGAATACGGTTAACGACAGTTCTGGCGAGCCTACCATACCAAAACAGGTGACAATACCTAAAGGCCGGGTGGATTTAATCGCAGCAGCCAGCACATCACCGCCTACAGCATCGACGACGCCGGCCCAGCGAGGTTTGGATAACGGACGTTTGTTTTCTTCGATAAAGGTGTTTCTGTCAATAATCGATTCAGCCCCGAGCCCTTTTAGATAGGCTTCGGCACTGGCTTTACCGGTTAGCGCGCAAACCCTGAAACCCAGCTTGGCCAGCATCATCACCGCCATGCTGCCAACACCGCCTGTTGCACCGGTCACCAGGATTTCTCCATCCATGGGATCGATTTTCTCAGTAATCGCATGAATCGACTGGGCCGCGGTCAGGCCTGCAGTACCCAGCATCATGCTTTCTTCCAGAGACATTGCTTCCGGCAGCGGTACGGCCCACTCCACGGGTACGCGAATGTATTCAGCAAAACCTCCATCGGTATTCATACCCAGGTCATAACTGGTGACGATGACCTTGTCACCCACATTGAATATACCGCTGGCATCACTGACGACAATACCTGCAGCATCAATCCCCGGTGTATGCGGATAGTTCTGGGTAACCCCCTTGTTACCGCTGGCGGACAATGCATCCTTGTAATTCAGCGATGAATAGCTGACACGAACCAGCAGGTCGCCTTTGGGTAAATCGGAAATATCACGCTGTCTGATAGCTGATACGTATTTTCCATCGCTTTCTTCAACAACAAGCGCCTTGAATAAATTGTCACTCATAATGTTATCCGTTTTAGGGTCGGCAATAGGCGTACTTTACGGAGCCGGATTGAAATAAACAAGACGTATGGCCTCAATCTCTGCCTCAAGTTCCTCAGGCCAGTCAAGTTCATAGGCACCGATGTTTTCTTGCAGTTGCTGCATGGTCGTGGCACCGATAATGGTACTGGCAACAAACCAGCGCTTATACATGAAGCCCAGCGCCATCTGCGCCGGTGTCATTCCATGCTTTGCTGCCAGTTCTGCATAGGCTGTAACGGCCGGTAGGACATTAGGCTTTTCATAGCGCTGCGCAAACCCATCAAAATCATTAACCCGCCCTTTTGCTGCAGAGTCTTTGATGTATTTGCCGGTAAGATGGCCAAAAGCCAGGGGCGAATAAGCCATCAGGGAAATGTTTTCCCGGTAACTCATTTCCAGCAAGGCAGTTTCATAGGTGCGGTTAATCAGGTTGTAGGCATTTTGCAGGCTCACAACACGTGGCAGATGATATTTCTCGGCAGCATTGAGGAACTGCATTAATCCCCACGGCCATTCATTGGAAAGCCCGATGTAGCGCACCTTGCCTTCATTGACCAGTTCGGCCAGCACCTCAAGGGTTTCATGAATTGGCGTAAAATCATGTTCAGCTTGCGGTTTGAATTCGTATTCTCCGAACATTGGCGTGTTTCTCTCCGGCCAGTGCAACTGGTAAAGATCAACATAATCCGTCTGCAAGCGATTTAACGAGTTATCAATGGCTTCGCGGATATTTTTTCGATCAAATTCCAGGCCACCACCTCGTATCCAGTGCATGTTGCGACTGCCACCAGTCACTTTCGTGGCAATAACCAGTTTGTCTCGCTGCTGGTTTTTCAGCCAGTTGCCGACAATGCTCTCGGTACTGTGAACCGTTTCATCCCTGGGAGGCACGGGGTACATTTCAGCCGTGTCGATAAAATTGACCCCCTTGCTGAGCGCATAATCCAGTTGTTGATGCGCCTGAGCCTCATCATTCTGCTCCCCGTAAGTCATTGTACCGAGACAGATTTCAGAAACTTCAAGGTTACTGTTACCTAATTTGACGTATTTCATCATTTCACCTGTTATTCAGTGATCAGGAACTTTCTTAACTCCAGAAAATAATCTGGCAGTAAGGAAATATTATTATGACCTAGCCCCTTAAACGTTTTAACTGTTATGAGCTGCTCCAGAAAATGCTCAATCAGGCGCTGCGAATGTTCCGCAGGCACCACAAAATCCAGTTCAGCCAATAAAATTAATGTGGGCGAATCAATTTTTTTCACCCAGTCAATTGAACGGTATTTATCTTTCAATAACAGGGAAACCGGATAGAGGGAATAGCGCGCTTGTGCCAGAGACTCAACACTGTCAAAAGGTGTAATCAAGACCAGCTTGTCGATTTCCCGATGCGCTGCAAGGTAAGTTGCTATTCCGCTACCCAGGCTGCGGCCAATAACGGATATTGCATCATGT
>JABDQZ010000310.1 GCA_013041975.1 Gammaproteobacteria bacterium | reverse complement strand
GTATCGGCCTGATGGCAGTATGGCGGTTCAAGATGCCAGTACTTTCGTCAGAGGTGAGCTTGGTGAATGGATTAGACTCGGTGGTGTCGGGCAGACAACAAACAGGCACAGGCAAGGTATTATTCATCGCAGTACCCGAAATAGTAACGATGACCAGAAGATTTATGTCAGGGTAACGCGTAATTGAAATAGCACTCAACCGCCATTATCTAATGCATCCGCTAAAAACACTTAAAAGGTGCTTGAAAATAATGTTATGAATGCCGGAGCGGTTTATGGATGACGCACCAGAGCCATTTAAAATAAGCCAATGGCGAATTTTCGCCAGCCTCTTGCCGGGACTGTTACTTGCCTCCATCTTCATGTTGGCTGTCGATCCCATCCCCCAGCCTGAAAGCTACCATCTGTTCGCTGATAAACGCATTGTGTTACAGGTCCCTCATGCTGGTGATGTGCTCTCAAACCTGGCATTGATCATTGTTGGCGCTTGGGGATTGTGGTTTCTCTCGTATTCACAATTACACGTGAGAGCTTTCATCGATGGTCGCGAGCGTCGCAATTTCTGGTGGCTGTTTAGCGGTGTTTTTCTAACGGGCTTTGGGTCTGGCTGGTATCACCTGGGGCCTGATAACTACAGCCTGGTCTGGGACAGGTTGCCAATGACCATGGCTTTCATGGGGATGTTGGCGGTCATGATTACCGAGCGTGTTGGCCTCTCCTTTGGTACAGCCCTGCTAAAACCGCTGCTGTTTGTTGGTGTGGCCAGCGTGTTGTGGTGGATTTGGACTGAGTATGATGGCCATGGTGATCTTCGTTTGTATTTGATCGTGCAATTTTATCCCATGGTGACGATGCTATTGATGCTGCTCTTTTTGCCTGCTTGCTATTCTCATGGAGAATACTATTGGGGAGTGCTGGTTTTCTATGTCATAGCAAAAGTCGTAGAAATACTGGATCACCAGATATTCGAATTTACTCAAAACGTAATCAGTGGCCACAGTTTAAAGCATTTGTTCGCGGCGCTGGCTGTAGCATTATTGCTGAGGATGCTCTACGTAAGAAAAAAACGTATAGGTATTTTATCGTATGGAAAATTAACTCAATACTGACTATTAAATAGTAAAATCTAAAGAGGGATTGAATTTGATGTGCGTCATGGCTTATACAGTATGGCTTATTCTAAATATTCAATCTCGTCGACGAACGGTGGTGTAGATCATGGCTATCTTTAATTGGACTGAGGAAGTTGCCCAGGGCATGGCTCAGATCGAGAAGCAGCACCAAAGTCTTTTATCCCACTTAAACCAGCTCAGAGATATGTCAAAAAATTCTTTCAGGTCAGAGGAATTTATCTCTTCGCTTAAAGAGTTCAGGCATTTTGTTGAGGAGCATTTTGAGTATGAAGAAGCACTACTGGGGATTACAGGTTATATAAAATCGGAACATCATGAACAGGAACATGAGTCAATCCTTCAGAAACTTAATGATATCACTGCATCGGCAAAAGATTATGAGCAGTCTGCTTTAGAGGAATTGCTGGATAACGTTTTTTACTGGTTTGAGCAACATTTGAAGCAGGAGGATGAAGGATACTTTCGATACCTTAAAGAAGCATCACCAGATACAGGCAGTTAAGTTCTTCAGTAAAGACGAAGCCCCGGCGATTGGACGGCCAGGGCTAGGTCTGTTTGCGTTGCTCTATCACATAAACCAACGCTGAACCTGCAGCATCAGCAGGTACTGTAAATACTATAGATTAAGTTTTGCGAGGTGTTGTTGACCTGAGTCATCTGCTTGGAAAATTTACTTTCAGAAATAAAAGACCCTCGAAATAACGAGGGTCAAGTAGAGTAAATTTCAAGAATTTCGGGAGTTCTGAAACTTATATACATACTAGTCGTTTGAAAATCTTCGGTCTATTGGGATGATTACTGTTGAACTTAGTAAATATCCTAGGTCGTTGAAGTAATATTCCCTTCCAGACCCAAATTTGGAAATGGGATCCGAATCCTGGCAACGGTGGCAAGACTGCCTGATGAATAAAGTCATTCCTGCTGACTTATTGCGTGGATAGCTCAAATGAAATACAGCTTCCCGTCGATTGTTTTGACTCCGCGTTATCTGAAATCCTTATCTCAGCATGATGCAGTGATGCAATTTCTTTGACAAAACTCAGTCCCAGCCCGGAACCTTTTCTGCCATCGGGCCGCGGCAGGGAATAAAAGCGTTCGAATATCTTGTCCTTTGCATAATCCGGTATGCCTTGCCCCTGATCGCAGATATTGATTGTTATGGTGTTGTCACGTTTGACTGTACTGATTGTGATTTCAGCTTCATCGGGTGAAAATTCGACTGCATTTTTTACGATGTTGGTGATGGCTTTTGAGAGTAGAAAATAATTACCACTGATCTGGTGATGAGCTTCTTCATTCAATTTGATTGTGATCTGTCGTTTTTGTGCAACCGGCAACAGGCTGTCAACTACATCAAGCAGTAGTTCATGAAGGTTGATGGGTTGGATGTCATCAAGGTCGGGGCGGTATTCCAGCGACGCCAGTTCCAGCAGGCGATCCACCAGCTCCTGCATACGCTGTGTTTCATTTTCAATATTGTTCAAAAAACGTGCTCGATCTGCTTCTGGCATATCTTCATTCAACAGTTCTGATGCTCCCCGAATGGCGGCAATCGGGCTTTTCAGTTCGTGAGTGAGCGTTTGCACATAGTCAGAAACGTAAGACTTGCCATCCAGTGCGATGCGCATGGATTCCAGTGCCTGAC
>JABDQZ010000037.1 GCA_013041975.1 Gammaproteobacteria bacterium | reverse complement strand
ATTTTTCATATTCTCGAATGAATCCTCTTCGTACATCGCTGCATCGTTCGACATGATAGCGACAGAGTGGATACCCAGTTGCTCAAGTTCACGAGTATCTCTGACAAGCCGATCGCGAATGGCTTTTACATAAGGGCAATGATTACAGATAAACATCACCAGCAATCCTTTTTCACCCGCACAGTCAGCCAGCGTCCAGTTACGCCCGTCTATGCCGGGTAAGCTGAAATCAGGTGCCGCCAGACCAAAATCACAAACAGGTGTTTCCAGTGAAACCATTGTTTCCCCCTTGAATCAAACAACAAACAGTGGTGAAAATCGAAAGATTCGGTATCATATCACGCCTTTAAATATTTCGAATTAATCCTGATCAATCAAAAACACAAGATCCGGACATTTTTATACCTTTATATATACGAGTAACCAATTACATGTCTAACGAATTTATCTTTACCTCTGAATCCGTTTCCGAAGGTCATCCGGACAAAATGTCTGACCAGGTATCCGATGCTGTACTGGATGCCATTCTCGCCGAAGACAAACATGCCCGCGTAGCCTGCGAAACCATTTTCAAAACCGGCATGTGCATGCTGGCTGGTGAAATTACCACCACCGCCAAACCGGATTACGAGGCCATCATTCGTCAAACCATCAATGACATCGGTTATGACCATTCAGACAAGGGGTTTGATGGTACTACCTGTGCAGCCATTGTGGCGTTAGGCGTTCAGTCACCGGACATCAACCAGGGTGTTGATCGTGAAAAACCTGAGGACCAGGGCGCAGGCGACCAGGGACTGATGTTTGGTTATGCTACAAATGAAACAGATGTTCTTATGCCAGCTCCAATCCAGTATGCACATCGCCTGGTTGAGCGTCAGGCACATGTTCGCAAGAACGGCGCACTATCCTGGTTAAGACCTGATGCAAAAAGTCAGGTCAGCTTCCACTACAAGGATGGCAAACCTGTTAGTATTGATGCCGTTGTGCTTTCAACACAGCATTCACCTGATATATCGCTGGAAGCGCTCCAGGAAGGTGTCATGGAGGAAATAATCAAGCCGGTTCTGGATCCGACCAACCTGCTGACAGCTGATACCAAATTCCATATCAACCCGACTGGTGCTTTTGTGATTGGCGGACCGATGGGGGATGCCGGCCTGACCGGGCGTAAAATTATTGTTGATACCTATGGTGGTTCAGCCCGACATGGCGGCGGCGCTTTCTCTGGCAAGGATCCCTCCAAGGTTGACCGTTCAGCTGCCTATGCAGGACGTTATGTGGCCAAAAACATTGTCGCTGCAGGGCTTGCCGAGCGTTGTGAAATCCAGGTTTCCTATGCTATCGGAGTTGCGGAGCCAACCTCAATTATGCTTGATACTTTTGGAACGGGTAAAATCACTGACGAAAGAATCACCCAGCTGGTACGTGAACACTTTGATCTGCGTCCATATGGCATCCTGAATATGCTGGATCTGTTGAATTCTGACCAGATCAAATACCGCAAGACCGCCTCTTACGGACACTTTGGCCGAGAGAATGAAGGTTTTACCTGGGAAAACACCAATAAAGCCGAGGCTTTGAAAGCTGACGCTGGGCTATAATCTAAAATCAGTTTTTCCGAGGGGCGCTGCAAGTGAATGTCGGTCGCTCCGCGATAAAAAGCCATTTAACATGGCTTTTTAAGACATGAACACGAGGCCGTGGATGGCCGAGTTTACATAACGCCATGGATGGTTATTGCGAATAATAGATTTTTCCCTTTCCGAGGAGCGCTGCAACGAGCAAATATGCCCGCCAGGCTCGGAACGTTAACTTAATTGTCAACGGCGCTCTTTAAATTGATTGTTAATTTAAGGAGACCGATATGGACACTAGTTTTACCGACTATAAAGTTGCCGATATGTCTTTGGCCGAATGGGGCCACAAGGAAATCGCTATTGCCTACACCGAAATGCCTGGCCTGACGGCTCTGCAGGAAAAATATGGTGAATCCAAACCCCTGAAAGGTGCACGCATCACCGGCTCACTGCACATGACCATTCAGACCGCGGTACTGATTGAAACACTGGTTAAACTTGGCGCACAGGTTCGCTGGTGTTCATGCAACATTTTCTCCACCCAGGATCATGCAGCAGCCGCTATTGCTGATCAGAATATCCCTGTTTTTGCCTGGAAAGGTGAAACCCTTGAAGAATACTGGTGGTGTACCGAACAGGTGCTCAACTGGCCTGATGAAGACGGCACACCCAACATGATACTTGATGATGGCGGTGATGCCACCCTGCTGGTGCATAAAGGCGTGGAATACTCTGATGCCGGAGCTGTTCCCGAAGCACAGGAAAGTGATGCTGAAGAATGGAAAGTCATTCTCAGCGTTCTCAAACGCAGCCTTGCAGAAGATCCAAAACGCTACCACAAGATGGCCGAAAACATAAAAGGTGTTACCGAAGAAACAACAACCGGGGTTCACCGTTTATATGAAATGTTCGACGAAGGCAAACTGCTATTCCCCGGCATGAATGTCAATGATTCTGTCACCAAATCCAAGTTCGACAACCTTTATGGCTGTCGTGAATCACTGGTTGACGGCATCAAGCGAGCAACCGACGTTATGGTTGCCGGTAAAATTGCCGTGGTCTGTGGTTATGGTGACGTTGGCAAGGGCTCTGCCCAGTCTCTGCGAGGTCTTGGTGCCACCGTTTGGGTGACTGAAATTGATCCTATCTGTGCCCTGCAGGCGGCAATGGAAGGTTACCGCGTGGTACGCCTTGAAGATGTACTTGATGTTGCTGATATCTATGTCACCACCACTGGCAACAAGGACATCATTACCCACGATCACATGAATGGCATGAAAGACCAGGCTATCGTCTGCAATATCGGCCACTTCGATAATGAAATTGATATTGCCGGTGTACAGCAATACCAATGGGAAAACATCAAGCCACAGGTTGATCACATTGTTTTCCCTGATGGTAAACGCATTATCATGCTGGCTGAGGGCCGTCTGGTTAACCTTGGTTGTGCCACCGGTCACCCAAGCTTCGTGATGTCCAATTCCTTTACCAACCAGGTACTGGCCCAGATCGAGTTTTTCACCAAGTCGGATGAATACGACATTGGTGTTTATACACTACCAAAGAAACTGGACGAAGAAGTTGCACGCCTGCATCTGGATAAAATAGGTGTGAAACTGACTGTTCTGAGTCAGGAGCAGGCTGATTATATCGGTGTTCCGGTGGATGGACCTTACAAGCCTGATCACTATCGTTACTGATGATTACCTTCCCCCTGACAAGGGGGAGTTGGAGAGATTTAAACCCGACCCAACCTCCCCTTGCAAAGGGGAGGGGTTCTACGATTAATTACTCCATGGTAGTAAAATGTCAAAATCAAACAAAACCTTCAGCTTCGAACTCTTTCCGCCCAAAACCGACAAGGGTTTTGAAAACCTGAAAAAAACCGTAGGCATTCTTAACCAGAAATCTCCGGAGTTTTTTTCTGTCACTTATGGTGCAGGTGGTTCAACACAAGATACCACGTTCAAAACCGTAGACTGGCTGCGCGAGGAAGGTATTGAAACAGCTCCACACCTCTCATGTATCGGTTCATCCAGTAATGAAATTCTGGACATTCTGAATCGTTACCGAAACCAGGGTATCAAACGTATTGTTGCTCTGCGCGGCGATTTACCTTCCGGTGCAGGACTGGGTAGCCTCGGTGATCTGAACTATGCCAACGAACTGGTTGAACTGATGCGTGCTGATTTTGGTGATGAGTTCATCATTGAAGTTGCAGCCTATCCGGAGTTTCATCCCCAGGCCACTTCAGCCCAAGATGATCTTTCCAATTTCAAAAGAAAAGTCATTTCAGGTGCCAACTCGGCCATCACCCAGTATTTCTATAGTGCCGATGCCTATTTTGCATTTGTAGATAACTGTGAAAAATCCGGCATCACTATCCCCATCGTCCCAGGCATTATGCCGATCACCAACTACACTCAACTGGCACGTTTTTCTGATGCCTGCGGTGCTGAAATTCCTCGTTGGATTCGCAAGCGCCTGGAAAGTTATGGTGATGATATTGATTCTATCAAGGCGTTTGGAAAAGAGGTTGTGACAGCTATGTGCCAGAGATTGCTCGACAATAATGTACCCGGATTGCATTTTTATACAATGAACCAGTCTGCACCTACACTTGCAATCTGGGATGACTTGAATTTATAAAATCGAAAGCAGCTGGACTGATGAGCAGTATGCTCCGAACTCTATGAGAATCTCCAGAATTTTCACAAAGAATGATTTAAATCTGCATGCAGAGGTATCTCTGGATAATGACACCAGCCACTATCTGCTTAAAGTTTTAAGGCTCAAAACAGGCAGCCCGTTGATTCTGTTTAATGGAGACGGCTATCAATATCAGTGTGAGCTGGTTTCAGCTGACAGGAAAATCGCAAGCATTCAAATCGTTGAACAATCGGAAAAAGAAAAGCCACCCGTACTCAATATTCATCTGGGTATCGGACTTTCAAAAGGAGATCGTCTGGATTTTGCTTTTCAGAAAGCAACCGAACTGGGAGTGTCAGAAATAACCCCCCTGTTTACCGAATATGCCACCCTCAAGCTCAACGCAGAACGACTGAAGAAAAAAACTTCACACTGGCAAGGTATTATCCATTCAGCCTGCGAACAGTCCGGTCGCTGTTATCTTCCCAAACTGCATCCACCTCGCTCGGTGAACAAATGGCTACATGAGCACTTTGCTGGCCTTATGATAGTTTTATCCCCCGATGAAAGCCAGACAATGGATAGTTACAGCGCTCCGCAAAATCTCACCATACTGATTGGCCCGGAAGGTGGTTTATCGGAAGATGAAGTCGCTATGGCGATAGAACAGGGATTTATAGCAACCCGACTGGGCAAGCATGTATTAAGAACCGAAACAGCCCCGCTGGCCGTCATCTCAGCCGCGCAGGCTTTATGGGGAGATTTCCGGGGCTAAACGACAGGAAACACGATCTTCGCGCACTCATCTGCCAGTTTTTCCATATCCGGAATCCAGGCATCCTCTCCATTGTAGATAATGTGTTTCAGCGTCATTTGCGGTGCGATTTCCTGAAACTGCACTTCTGCCACAGTCTGGTCATTGACACGTGCAAGACGGGGAATGCTTTTACAGAGGATACCAATATAAGGCAAACGGGGATCACCGGTAATATTGTGGCACAGTGCAATCCTCGCACGATAACCGGCATCAGCGGCTTCCTGGTGGACGAAATATTCAAATGATATCACCGGTATTCTGCGCTGATTCCAGGTCACCAGTCCTCGTAACCAGCCTGGAGCATTTTCAACAGGATCCTCTTCACGGAAACCTATCACTTCTACAACTGTCACATTTGGCAATAGCAAACTGGTTGCCTGCAAAGGTAAAAGTACGCCCCTGAGTTCAATTCCCGGATTTTTCGGTGTGCTAACGGCTGGTTCATCCAGTGAAATTTCGCGGATCATAGTTCAACCTCAGCCAGAGATGTATAAATATTTTCCAGTAACTCCTCTTCCTGATAAGGCTTGCCGAGATAACTGTTGACCCCGATACTCATGGCACGCTTACGATGTTTTTCACCGGTACGTGAAGTAATCATGATAATTGGAATATGCTTCAGGGTAGAGGTGTTTTTCATATGACGAGCCAGCTCGAAACCATCCATACGCGGCATCTCAACATCCAGCAAGACGACGTCCGGTATTCTGTCCTGCAGGACATCCAGAGCATCCACACCATCTTTTGCGGTAATCACTTCCATGTTGTGCCTTGCCAGCAAACGACTGGTGACCTTGCGAACGGTGATCGAATCATCCACTACCATCACAGTGATACCGGACTCATCCTCCAGCAATACAGACTCGGCTTCTTCATGCACACCCAGTTTCGCCACATCAGAACGAACCAGTGCATTCACGTCGATAATCAGGGCAACTTGGCCATCACCCATGATGGTTCCACCTGTAATCCAGCGGACCGTACTCAACTGCGCACCCACAGACTTAACCACTATCTGACGGTTACCAATCAGATGATCAACTTGCAACGCAAGACGACTCTCACCGGAACGTACCAGCAACACGGGATAAGATCTGCGTTGATCAACCAGTGGCCCATGCGGAATCCCAAGCAGCGTACCAAGATAACGGACCTGGTAATGATGCCCGGCATATTCGACATCAACATTTTCACCTTTCTGACTTGCTTCAACCTGATCACGGGTTGCACGTAAAACACCTTCAATCGATGTATGAGGTACCGCATAGGTTTCTTCACCAACACGAACCAGCATGGCGTCAGAAATAGCCAGCGTGTAAGGCAGATGAATACTGAAGATAGAGCCTTTTCCAGCTTCGGAGTCAATCTCTAGTGAACCACCCAGTTGCTTGAGCTCGCTGGTGACCACATCCATACCAACACCACGACCGGAAATCTGTGTCACTTCACTGGCAGTTGAAAAACCCGCTTCAAGAATAAACTGCATGACCTGCTTGTCAGGCAATTGGGCATCTGCAACCATTAATCCTTTTTCAATGGCCTGTTTACGGATTTTTTCAAGATTCAGGCCTTTGCCATCATCCGTAATTTTCAATACCAACTCGGTACCTTCACGATCCAGGGTCAGCGTGATTTTACCCATTTCAGGTTTGTCGGCAGCTTTTCGGTCGTTGGGAGCTTCGATACCGTGAGCGACGGCATTTCTCAACAAATGCTCAAGCGGACCCATGATGCTTTCGAGAATATTTCTGTCCATCTCGCCGACAGTACCGCCAATATCGAGATTGGCATTTTTGTCCAGTGATCGGGCTGTTTGCCTTACAACACGTTGCAAACGGTTCATCTGCTGGGAGATGGGTACCATGCGGGTACGCATCAGGCCATCCTGCAGATCAGTGGAAACGCGTGACTGTTGCAACAGCAGGGTTTCAGTTTCCTTGGTCAGGTCACCGGTAGCATCATTAATTGAGGTTAAGTCATTAACGGTTTCAGACAGGGCACGTGACAATTCCTGCATCGTAGAAAAACGATCCATTTCCAGTGGATCAAAATCTTGCTGGTAGTCAAGATCATCAGCATGATCGCGCTCATAACGGAAAAGAATCTGTGCCTCGGTTTCGATTTCCAGCTGACGCAGCTGCTTTTGCAGACGTTCTACAGTTTGTTCCAGTTCTGTCAGGTTAAACGATAGCTGGGAATTTTGCTGTTCAAGACGCGAGCGATATATCGACACCTCGCCGGCATTGTTTACCAGCTTATCAAGTAATTCAGCATTAACCCTGACCTGTTCA
>JABDQZ010000300.1 GCA_013041975.1 Gammaproteobacteria bacterium | reverse complement strand
GCCTGGCGTATTCTT
Source organism: Gammaproteobacteria bacterium (assembly GCA_013041975.1). Classification (GTDB taxonomy): domain Bacteria; phylum Pseudomonadota; class Gammaproteobacteria; order Chromatiales; family Chromatiaceae; genus JABDQZ01. Next base: position 3,386 of record JABDQZ010000300.1, on the reverse strand, counting down.
GAACATTTCAGTACCTTTGTGAACGAGGGGTTGTTACCCAATAACTTCCCCGGTGAAGGAGAAGTGCCTGAATACAATACGGTCGATGCTTCTCTCTGGTATATCGAAGCCTGGCGTGCCTGGTTGCAGGCGACCAATGACCTGGCAGCTGTAGAAGAAGTGCTGCCGTTACTCGAGGAAATTATCTACGCTTATCATGATGGCACTCGCTATGGTATTGCCGTCGATCCTCAGGATGGTCTGCTGATTGCAGGTGAAAAAGGACAACAACTGACATGGATGGATGCCCGGGTCGATGGCCGGGAAATTACACCAAGACATGGCAAGCCCGTGGAAATCAATGCGCTCTGGTATAACGCTTTGCAATCGGTTATCGATTTCTGTGAACAGCTTGATCATCCTGCTGATGAATTCAAAAGCATGGCAGAACAGTGCAGGCAAGGGTTCGCTCGCTTTATACGTCCTGATGGAATGGGTTTATATGATGTGCTGGATGGTCCGCATGGCAATGATGAAGCGATTCGCCCAAATCAGATATTTGCCCTAAGCCTCACATACACACCGCTGCATGCATCAGTCATGCGGTCCGTGATTGATGTCTGTCGTGACAAGTTACTTACGCCTTATGGCCTGCGTTCTTTATCACCGGATGATGAGCGATACGTCGGAAGATATGAAGGTGGCGTGGCACAACGTGATGGCAGTTATCATCAGGGGCCGGTGTGGGGCTGGCTGCTGGGGCATTACGCTCTGGCTGAATACCGGGTGACAGGTGATGCACAGGGGGCTCAGGATCGCCTCGCAGGCATGGAAGCGCATCTGTTTGAAGCCGGTCTGGGCAGCATCAGTGAAATATTTGATGGTGATACACCACATGCACCCAGAGGCGCGCCTTCTCAGGCCTGGTCCGTTGCCTGTACGCTGGAAGCCTGGTGGAAGCTTGAGAGAGCGAAAATCCAATGAACAAAGAACGCCAAAGACTGGAACAACAAAAAACCGCCGAAACCAACTGGCTGCAATGGGGGCCATACCTGAGTGAACGCGCCTGGGGAACCGTGCGCGAAGATTACAGTGAACATGGCACAGCATGGGAACACTTCGATCATGAGCAGTCACGCTCACGTGCCTATCGCTGGAATGAAGATGGACTTGCCGGTATCAGTGACGATGAACAGCTCCTGTGTTTTTCCCTGGCCTTATGGAATGGCAAAGATGTCATACTCAAGGAGCGCGCTTTTGGTTTAACCGGTAACCAGGGTAATCGCGGCGAGGATGTTAAGGAATATTATTTTTATCGTGATGCAACGCCAACGCATAGTTACCTGCGTTATCAGTACAAGTACCCACAGTCCGCTTTTCCCTATACAAAACTGGTAGAAGAAAATCGTCGTCGTGGTCGCCTGGATGTACCGTTTAATCTGCTGGATAGTGGTTTGATGGATGCATCGCGTTACTGGGATGTGGAAGTTTTTTACGCCAAGGCAGCAGCAGATGAGATCCACATTCATCTTTATGCCCATAACCGCGGTCCTGAAACAGCAAAACTACACTTGATGCCTACCTTGTGGTTTCGTAATACCTGGTCCTGGGATGATGACAAGCGTGATGAAACTGATAAACCAATAATTCAACAGCTTGATGCGGGAGAAAATGCAGCATGGTGTGTTCAGGCCAGGCATGACCAGTTGGGTGATTATTTTCTGTATGGCGCACAACAGGCAGAAATACTGTTTACCGAAAATGAAAGTAACTCTCTGCGCCTGTGGAATATTGAAAATGGTCAGTCATACTGCAAGGATGCGTTTCATCGTTACGTGATCGATGGCGAGAAAAGTGCTGTTAATACGGCAGGTGTGGGTACAAAGTGTTGTGCCAGCAGACAGGTGGAAGTCAAGGCAGGGCAACGCGTTCGTTTTGACCTGGTGTTAACAGCCAGGCCACTGGAAAAGCCTTTTGCCAATAGCGAAACAGTATTTTCATCCAGGCGCACTGAGGCAGATGTTTTCTATGATGACATGCTGCCCGAAGCCAGTCCGGAAGACATGCGCATCCTGCGTCAATCCCTGGCGGGGATGATCTGGACCAAACAGTTTTTCCACTTTGATGTAGATCGTTGGTTGAACGGTGACCAGGTGCCGCCGCCGGCTTCAAGAAAATATGGCCGTAACAGCCAGTGGCGGCATTTAAAGGCACAGGACATTATCAGCATGCCGGATAAATGGGAGTATCCCTGGTTTGCCGCCTGGGACCTTGCCTATCATTGTGCTGCCCTGGCATTGGTCGACGTGGATTTTGCCAAGCACCAGATCGAACTGATGCTGAACGAACGTTACCTGCATCCTAATGGCCAGATACCGGCTTACGAGTGGGCCTTTGGAGATGTGAATCCACCGGTACATGCCATGGGTGCATTGAAAGTCTTCCGGGCAGAGCGCGTTCAGCGAGGCAAAGCTGACCTGCATTATCTGCAACGCGTATTCAACAAACTGCTGCTTAACTTTGCGTGGTGGATCAATCGCAAGGATGCCCAGGGCAACAACCTGTTTGAAGGAGGTTTTCTCGGTCTGGATAATATTTCCGTATACGATCGTTCGCGGGAACTGCCTGCCGGTTTCAGCCTTAAACAGGCAGATGCCACGGGATGGATGGCAATGTTCTCATTAAACATGACTGTCATGGCCCTGGAACTGTGTGCTGAAGATAATGACTATGAAGACATGGCAATACAGTGTTATCTGCAATTTCTTGCGATTGCCAAATCCATAGCCGGTGGAGAGAACAAAGACAGGCCTTCACTATGGGACATGGAAGCGGGCTTTTTCAAGGACCTGCTGGTTACGCCGGATGGATCATCTCATCGTATTGACGTGTATTCATGGGTGGGCCTGATTCCCTTATTTGCTTGTGAGGTAATTGATGAAGGCCTGCTTGCCAATGCTCCCAGGTTTAAGGAACTGTTGCATGAACACAAGGGCGGCTTGTTTCGTGGCAGTTACATCTGTGCCTGCCCTGACTGGGAAAATGAACGGGGTGAACATCTGTTGGCACTGGTCGATCATTCCATGTTGCCACGCATACTCAAACGCCTTCTGGATGAAGATCAGTTTCTGTCGCCATACGGTGTTCGGGGTGTCAGCAAGGTTCATGAAAAGCAGAAAGACCTGGGCTATATTCCCGGTATCGGTGAGGCCATGATTGAATACGTCCCTGGTGAATCCAAAACTGGTATGTTTGGAGGCAATTCAAACTGGCGCGGGCCGGTATGGATGCCAACTAACTATTCACTGATTCAGGCGATTGAAAAATTCTACCGTTTTCTGGGTCCAGAATTCACTATCGAAGCCCCTTGTCTTGGTGGCGAACGCATTAACCTGAAACAGGTGGCA
>JABDQZ010000295.1 GCA_013041975.1 Gammaproteobacteria bacterium | reverse complement strand
GACGAGCAGTTATACAAAGCCAAACATGAAGGTAGAAACAAAACCACTGGTATTGAAGTGACTTAGAGCATCGGCAGGTAGTCGAGTTTTCTGCAAGGGACGGCCGGTACGTCACAGTCATTGAAATGGAGCACTTTTATCAGGGTGATAAATCTGTGAGAATACCGATAATCAATTTTTTTAATCATATTAACGGAACCCAATTATGAGCCTGGATATCAAAGCTTTATTTGACGCTGAACCTGCCTCACCTCTCTATGTTGCCATCAACCGGGTGCTGATCAAAAATGATCCTAACCTGATGAGTATGATGAAGCAGGCAAGTTCAAAAATGTGCCTGTCGACGGCACTCACACCAGGCTTTAAAGGCTTTGACCTGATGCGACAGCTAGGTTCCTGTCCGATGGGAATGCGCTGGGGAGCCAGCAGTGACATGGGTGATCAGTTGTCGCATATCTGGATAGACCAGTTTACCTACTGGGATACCTGGCAGGATCATGAAAACTTCCACGAAACGTTTGAGGATGTGGTCATCGATACCTGTGCCAAATGCGGGGAAGTCCTTCTTGAAGGGCCTGAAGAACCCATCTTCCGTGTTGTCCATGCCGACCTGCCCAAACTTGTTTCGATGAATCAGTGGCTCAACAAAAGCCAGGCGGGTAATACCTCGGGTTTTGCTGTGGATTCGGGCAAGACGGTAACTGTTATGGCAACTCATCGCATCAAACCGGGTAAAGAAGAAGAGTTTGAACAGGCAGAAATCGAGACGATGAGCATGCTCAAAGAATCAACCGGTATGCTGGGTTTTCAGATTTTAAAACGTATCGGCCAGTCAACGCTGGGCAGCGGTCATGCCACCGTTGAATCCATGCTCGAAGACCTGAAAGACAGTTCTGGCAGTAAACTTAAACGCACTGCCGAGGTTTGGGAGGGCTATACCATACCGGCTGAATACCTGGTGATGGTCGAGTGGGAATCACTGGAAGCAGCACAGGGTAATATGCCGCATGTGAATGTAAAGCCCGAGATTCTGTTTGTTCACGGTCCCAAGGTCCTTAACAATTGTTTACAGTTACCTACTGTTAGAATGGCCGATTCGATGTTTCGTGAACAGACGTACCGTGAAGTGTTGAACAAAGCAGACAATTAAATTCTAATCAATGCGCTTAGAATGCTAAGCGCTAAATAACTTTTTCAATGGTGTTTATTCTTCGATTGACTTTGGAAGCCTGATGATTGTTCGACAACCCTGGTCGATATCACTTATGCATTCAATGTTACCTTTTAGTTTTTGAGATACAAGGTTATAGACTAAATGCATGCCCAGTCCAGTCCCGGATGATCCTCGCTTTGTAGTAAAGAATGGATCATATATCTTTGTTAATGTCTCTTTTGACATTCCTTTTCCATCATCAGAATAGTCAATTATTATTGAATCATCTGCAGATATAACTTCGATGTTAATTTTTCCTTTTGGGCTTTTACCATCAAAACCATGTAACAATGAATTGACCACCAGGTTAGTAATTATCTGAGCGATAACACCAGGCAGCGTAGTGATCTCAACCTCATCTGGAAATAATGTGACAACTTCAATTTGCTTGTTTTTCCATTTAGGACTTAGGCTGGTAAGTATTTCATTGAGATATTCTGGTAGGTTTAGTTTCCTGATTTCTTCATATGATTGATCAACTGCAACTTGCTTAAAATTTCTGATCAATTCAGAGGCTCGGTATAAGTTATTCTGAATAATAAGTGAAGCTTCTTCAACGCGTTCAATAAAATCAGTAAGAGTCGACCTTTTGATTGAGTTCTCTGCTAATTTATCTTTAAAATCTTTGGTTTCATCAGATATTATTGAGGATGCGGTGACGCTGATTCCAACCGGAGTATTTATTTCATGCGCAACGCCACTAACCAACCCTCCAAGCGCTGCCATTTTTTCACTCTCAATTAACTGCTGTTGAGCCAAGCCTAATTCATTAATTATATTTTCCAGTGTATTATTGGTAACCGTTAGCTCTAGTGTTCTCTCTGCAACTCTGTTCTCAAGGTCATTGTTGAGTTCTTGTAAATTTACTTGAATGCGTTTGATACGAGATATAACAAAAAAAGAAATGATGATAATGCCTAAAAGAGTCAAAATGATGAAAATAGTACTTTTCTCATTCAGTTCTCTTAACGTGACTTTCGATTCTTTAGAGAGTAAAGCGATCTTATCTTGTTCAAGCTCAATTAATTTTGCTAAGGATCTAATCATTTCTGTTTGACCTGGAAGAACGATTTCATACAACAGATTTTGAGCGATTTTGTCATCCTCGGGATCATCACTCATGGCAAGCTCAACAGCTCTTCGTTGATTGGGCAGAATGACGGGAATGATTTCTAATTGTTTATCAAGTAAAGACTTTTCTTCTTTGGTTAATTCAAGTGCAAATAATTGGCTTATAAGAAGAGCAAAACGATTGGCGTATGTTTCTAACTCTTGATTTAACTCATCCTGTTCAAAGATATCATTCAGATCAATTATTTTTGAAGTCAAACGCGTTCTTGATCGAGCTAGTTCCGCTAACTCACTATTAATTCGCATTTTTTGACTTTCAAGCTCAATGTCCTGAATTACGAGTTCCTGTCTGGCAAGGTACTGTCCGTAAATAAAGTAAATAAAAAACACCAGGCACAGAAAAGCTATAATAATAAACACTACCAAAGGAACTATATTCCTGGTTTTAGTGCCTCTTTTTATTTGTTGAAATGAAAACATCAAGAATCCGAAATATTTAGGAATTGAGAAGTTCTAGTATTGTTGTGTTGTTACAAACATTATGTCGGCCAAAAAAGTTAAATATTAACTTCCACAAAGAATTCTCTTCCCGCTTCAAGTCAACTGCCATCGGCGGTCGAAAATATGTGAAAATTAACGAAAAAAACCGTGTGTGGCCTATAAAAAATGCTCTATAATTTAAGGGTTTAACTATAATTTTAAAAATGTAAATTTACAATGAATATCAAGGTTATATGGATTTTATAGAAAATGTATAAGCCGTCTGGCCAGGTTGAGCAGTACCCGTTGAAGGACTTTGACTCTGTTGAAAAGGCTCGCAGGCATCACCAGTTTCGCTGGATATTTTTAATTGGTGCTGCATTTCTTGCCATATTTTCCACTATAAATTTTTATCATGATCGTAACCAAATAGCTTTTATCTTGCTGGGCAGTTTTCTTCTCGCTAGTGCAATTAATGTATACACGTTAAAAACTGGTAACTTCCAGATCGCGGCGTGGTTCTATAGTTCTATCCTTTTTCTTTTAGCTGTTTACCTTGTTATTAGTGGAGGAGTTGAATCAACGGGTCCTTTATGGGTATATCCAATAATCGTCATAATGATTTCACTACTTGGTCATGTCTATGGTTTTTTTGTTGCAGTTATTCTCATTGGTGTTTTGGCGATATTTATGGGTTTTGGTGATTTTCAAGGTCTTGTTCCTTCAGACTATGACGAGCCATTTAAAAGTCGGTATGTAGTTACTCTGCTTGCATTAATGGGGCTTGCTTGGGCCATAGAGTGGGTTCGATCATGGGGTAGTGAGTCGTTTAATACACTCAATGAGAAGATCATAGAGTTAAGCCGTACTGACCAATTGACAGGTCTATTTAACAGACGCGGGCTGGAAGAGCGGTTTGACAGTAAGGTAAATCGCTCAAAACGAGGTGGGGAATCATTTTCCATTGGTTTGCTGGATATCGATGATTTCAAAGTAATCAACGATAAGTATGGTCATCTTGTTGGAGATGCTATCTTGTGCAAGGTCTCAGATATTATTTCAAGTGAACTGAGAACTATCGATACCGTAGCACGATGGGGTGGTGAAGAGTTTGCTGTGTTACTAAGTAATACTTCTTTAAGCGAAGCAGTTATTGCTACCGAAAAGATCAAAAAGTCAGTTCAAGAATCAGCATGTACTGATACCAAGGTTACTGAGGAAATTACTGTTAGCATTGGGCTGACAAGCTACCAGCCGAGCCAGACACTGATGGAAATAATTGATATTGCTGATGCCGCCCTTTACCAAGCAAAAATCGAGGGGAAAAACTGTATAAGAACATCCTCAGAAAGAAAAACCAGCCAACAGAGCGGGTTACATATAGTGTGATTTGCCTTTGTTCATGCAGATGACCTTCACTGAATGCTTTGTAGTTGAAAACTATCTTTCGTCCATTCCCCTGTATATTGAACTCGAGGCTATAGGTTTTCCTTTTAAGCCAGCAAACATGCAATCTATTAAACCATGATCAAAAATATCGTTAGGATCATTTCAGGGGTTACACTTGCAATGATGGGGCTGGTGTTTATCGGTACCTATATATTTGAAGCATATATTGCCCGTATTGGCGAACCTGATCAGTCCTTGTTATTTTGGTATTTACCTTTGTTATTGGTTGGACTGTTCACAGCAGCTCTAGGAGGACTGATAGCGTGGGTTGGGTTTCGTGAATATAAAAACAGCAAGCATTAAAAAACAACCCAGCCAAGTGGATTGTAGGGAAGGGGTGCCAGCCGCATTGGCTGGGCACCGTGTAGACTCAACACTTCTGAATCAATTCCCTTAACTATCAATCTACGCCTTCCCGTCAGATGAACATTGATCTGGATCAATATAATTATTCTTTCAGAGTCAGGCTTTATTATTGCTCTGAGGCAAACTGATGCTGATTTAGAGATATCTGGTCATTTCATTTAAACGATAGCTTGTTGGAAAGCAGAACGATTGACCGGGTAACCGAGGGTCGGTTACTACTGAATAGCAATCCCCCGATATTTTTATATTGCCACCGTGTAAAGCGAAAACTATTATGTCAATGAAAGATAGACATATATCAGTGTGTTTTTTCTAAAGCTGAATTGTTTAAAAAGCAATGTCAGATGATTTTCACTTGTTTGTATTTTGAAGCAGCCACATTAGAAGAAAATGAAATTATTACAAAAAAGGCTTTCTTGATGAAAACAAAACGTTTGCTATTGGATAGAGGTATTGCTCCAATAATTCATACACAGTTAAATGATGCCAATATAAAATACGATGACGTAACGATTAAAAAGGGCACGCTTAAGTCACTCCTGAAAAATGGAGACTATTCCGGACTTATTGTTCGAAGTAAAACTTCTATAACACCTGATATTCTTAAAGCAGCGGGCAAAAATCTTCAAGTCGTCGGTGTCGTTGGCGATACACTGGAAAATATAAATATCAATTATGCTTCCAGGCAGGGTATTTTGGTTAAAGCCGCTCAGTATGTGAATGCTTATGAGGTTGCCAATCTCAGCCTAAGATTAATAGCAATGCTAATGAGTGCTTCTTTTCGAGATCGTATTGATCAGCAAGCTTGTATTGTTAAGGACAATCAGAATTGTAACTTTGAAAGCCTTTCAGGATTTGAGCTTGCAGGAACTACGGTCGGTCTAATTGGTTGTGGTAAAGTTGCACAGTCACTAGCACATCAAATAAAGCCTTACTGTAAGCGTATTATCGGATATGACAACCATTTTAAAAGTGTTTACGAAAATTTTCATAAACGCAATTTACTCGATGTGCCTGTGATTGAATATGCTTCATTGAGTGAGGTACTGGCCTATTCAAATGTAATCAGTATTCATACGGCAGGATCAGAAAAAGTCTTTAAAGGAAAAGAACTTTACTATGCTAAACAAAAGCCATTTATCGTCAATACTTCAAGGAGTGGCCTGGTTAACGAGGAATCATTACTGGCTGCATTAAGAGAAAAACGAGTCAGTGGTGCAGCAATGACACTGGAGCCCAAAAAAATCAAATCAATTCTATCTGAGAAACATTTAAGTGAGCTTTTTCAGATGAAAAATGTTTTGATTGCTCCAGCAGATGGCAGGCCTTCGTCGGAAAAAAAGAAAAAAAGTATACGCAAGCTGGTACGTGCTGTTGTCGACTTTTTAGATACCAAGGATTTGTCATTAGCGGTGAATCCAATGGAAGTATTCCCCGGTAGCCGCAAGGTAAAATATCCCTTGTCACGTCAACAGAGTCGTAGTGCAAGGCCCTTGATAAGCTTTAGTAAAAAGTAAAATATCAAGTTAATTAATTCGTTGATTTTTGATAATAGGTAAGAAAACACAAAAGAATTAAAATACTATGTGAGTTAAACTATATATATTTAATGAAATTTTAACCTTGGTGATGATATTAAGTACCTCCGAAGATCTGATTAGGCAATATATCGAGTCAGACGGTCAGCAGGCTTTGACTATTATTCTTGTTATTCATGGAGAAGTCATTTTCAAGCGAAGCTGTTTTCTCAAGCTGAGTAATCGTTTTGTGCCTTTTTTAAAAAATCGCAAGTTGGTAAATGATTGTTTGAAAGTCCATGTTTCCGGTGCAGTTCTGCATATTCTTCCGGAATTAATAAAAGACTTTTTAGTAACCCTTCGAGAGAAAAGCAGCCTATTTGATGTCCTTTCTGGTTCATTCATTAATACTTGTAAGGCTTCTTATCTTCAAACTCATAATAAGGCTTTCTGTCACCCCATTGATCCCAGGCATCGTCTAGATCATGCCGAGAGTGAACATAATTGGACTATTGCGGAGCCTTTTTTCCTAAGTCATGAAGTAGATCAAAGTGATCTACATCAGTATGTTCTTAAACCAGAATATGACAAAGACCATAAGTTTTCTATTTTTGACCCCGAAGTTTATCGTTATCTCGATAATTGGGTTGAAGATGATAACGGGAAGATCAATCTTGAAAATTTTAAGTCTTGGCAGAAGACTTTTGATGCAACTCTATCGCGAGATTCATTCGAGTTTAGTCACATGATAAAAGACAATACTGAAATCAAAGCCTATGTCTGCAGAACAAGCGAGGGTAGATTGTTGAAAACTACCGAAGAGCGCTTATTGAAAATTACTGAATCTCTCTGATTCAATAAACCTTTAAAATCTGAGCCTAATGCAAAACTTCATGTCACCGGTATTATCGGATGCAAATGGGGTATATTTCGAGTTATGCGCATAGATTACCTAAAGCACCAGGATAGTATTTGATATTCAATGAAGACCAGGCTTAGAAAATTACTTTGGTTCATTCTTCGCATTTTTGAGGAGGGAGACGAACCTTATACTTACAAACCATTAAACCGTACGATATTGATTGTTGTTGGTCTTCTGTTTTTGGCACTTTGCCTAATTGTAATTTACTTTACTTTAGGTGGAAGCGGGTACGGTTTTCTAATACCGGTTACGGTATTTTTTAGTGTTGGATTTGTTTGCCTCACTGTGGGACTTCTTGGAAGTGATCGAGCTGTATCCAGGATTTGGGGTAATCGTTAATTAATCAGTCCTAGTTCGTTTTGAATGCCCTCTCACTGGGCCCGGGGCTGCCAACGATATATT
>JABDQZ010000292.1 GCA_013041975.1 Gammaproteobacteria bacterium | reverse complement strand
CCTGTGGATTTGGGGCAAATCGACTATGACAAAGATTTGTCTGATGTGTTGAAAAAATAAGCCATGAAACGACTAAGGCAAAACATACTGCTGCATATCTACCTGACGGGTTACCAAAAGCTAATGTACCCTGGATTATTGAGAAGGATATTAGCCCTCATGGAATACCATCGTGGCTGGCTGGTTATCGCGGAATTTATACTGAAGTATCAATTTGTAATGATTTTTACTGACACCTTTTATCAAGATCAAAAACATGATTAATTGTCGAGAATGTCAAAAACAGGTTAGTGAACAGGCTTTTGCTTGCCCGCATTGCGGGGCTCCTTATCCTGCCAAAGCTCAATGGGATGGCTGGGGGTACGAGTATAAATCTCAAGCTGAAATCTTTGGTTGGCCACTGGTACATATTTCCTTCAAATTTAGTCCACAAAGAAGACCAAAACCCGCCAATGGTTTTATTGCTATCGGTCAATTTGGTGCAGGGGTGATCTGCATTTCTCAATTTGGTGTTGGCCTCTTTACCTTAGCTCAGTTTGGTCTAGGCTATTTCGCTATCACGCAGATCGGCGCAGCCTATCAGATCCTGGCTCAGGTCGGTCTGTACTGGGATAAGGGCTATGGGCAATTGGTCTATTCCATGAAGGAACTGCTTGGCATTTGAATTCAAACTTGGGACAAAATAACGATCTACTCTCGTGCTCTAGGTGCCAATCTGGAGTACATTTTAAAAGTTCATGTTGTCGACTCAGGCGACTTTTCTGACGCCTAAGGCGACATAACAAAAAAATGAGGTCTTTTTATTGCAGCGGTATCAATGCTTTAGTATTTGTAGCCCAGAATAGTTGCTGCCGCTTGCTCAACAAGTCGATTTTTGTTGATGGGTTGTCCGCGAAATTCTTCTAGCGCCTGTTGAATGCGATTTTTAATTTCGCCGCAACAAATGCTCAGTTCGAGTCGATGCAATCCTCAGTAGCTCAAGCGTCTCCTTTAACTGGCTAAAGCCACGTCTTCATAGTCCTTAACCTTATCCTCATTTCCTTTCATTACAAGGTGATCCATGTACTCAGGATAGTGCCCAGGTGCTCTGAGTTCTTCAAGCTGGTCATGTTCGACTGGGTAGTCTAAAGGCTGTTTAGGGATCATGAATTTTCTCCAGTACTACATCTGTATCTAATAGTTTATAAGAGTTTTGAGGGGCATCAAATGACTCGAGTCAGCTTTTGGGTTACAACAAAACTAGGCCGTCAATATCAACTAAACTTCGATTATGTGTGGAAGATTCTATCTAGTTGAAGATACTCAAACTCTAAAAGAGCAGTTCAATGCTCAGGGGCAGGTGAGCATCCGATTAATACCCCGTTACAACATTGCACCAGGCCAGAAAGTGCCAATTATTCGAGAAGGCGCAGCGGGTCATCAGGTCGTTTTCATGCGCTGGGGACTAATCCCTCACTGGTCTAAAGAGTCGAAACTTAAATACAGCACTATCAATGCACGAGCTGAGACGGTGGATCAAAAGCCTGTTTACCGAACGCCTTTTAAACGCTCGCGCTGTCTAGTGCCAGCCTCTGGGTTTTACGAATGGAAAAAAGTCGGGGCTGATAAACAGCCTTTTCTTATAAGGCTAAAATCTGGCCTGATGGCATTTGCTGGTTTGTGGGATCGCTGGGAAGGGGAGAATGAGGAAATAGATTCATTCAGTATTATTGTAGCTGATGCAAACAAGACGGTTTTACCGATCCATGACAGGATGCCAGTGATTCTGGATCGGTCGAACTATGACTCATGGTTAAGCTCTGAATCCAGTCCTGATGAACTAAAAGAACTACTCGTGCCATGGGGTGGAGACGATATTGTGCTTCAACCTGTGAGTAAATATGTAAATAGTCCCAGGAATGATGACCCAAAGTGTATTGAGGTTGTCAGTGGTTGATTCCAAATTCTTTCAGCAACTGAATGGCCTTTTCCCCGTATTGGTCATTTGGGGTTGTCCGGATAGAAAACCGCCAGCCAAATCGTAACGGCTTTTGGCTCTGTCCAGACAACTTTGTGTTTTTGGTGGGCTGGGATATTGAGATAGTCGCCAGAGTTCAAAGTTATTTCTGAGCCATCTTTGAACTGAATGGTTCCAGCTCCCTGTAAAACGATAACCCATTCATTCTGGTCTTGGTCGTACCAGCCGGATTCTGGTGAAATATGGCCTTTTGAGATAATTCTCTCGATTCTCAGGTTTCCATGATTGAACAGATCTTGAAAAACTTCGGTATCAAAATTGGTGGGTACTGAAGAGAAGATATTTGAGATAGTCATGGTGTTATTCTAGTGTTAGCAGCCGACAAAAATTCTACAGTAATGGTACTTTACGACATAAGTACGGTGATATAGCAGAAGAGTTAGTGTCTCCACATGTACCGGAACAGGCTTTTTATACTTACTTATTGAGTATTTTTGAACAGTTTTTTCATGGCTTGAGCATCATTGATTAGGATAGATAATTCTTCAGGATCTCAAGAGTTGGTTAATTCTAGAGCGCTAGACTATCAGTCATAGGTTAATTTCTATTTGGACTATAATTTGCGAATGAACTAAAAAAAGCGACATATGATCAGATTAGCCAAAATATTCTTACTAGCTTCGTTCTCTACTGCCTCTGCGCAATCATTGGTCATAGTTGATCCGACTAACTCATTAGCTGTCGGCCTTTCTGAGGGTAAATATTCGCTACCGCCTGAAGTAAAAGCAAATCCATATGATTTCATTGCCTACTGTGATCCCGAACCTTGTAACCAAGAATCAATACAATTTAAACCAGTCTTGAGTCTTTTAGAATGTGGACCAAATAAATATGAGGTCAGCAAGGAAGATGGGGAGTATATAACAGCAGATGGCGGTGTATTCTGTGCACGTGTGCCAATATGTAAAAGTATTGACTAGTGGTGAGACTTTCTAGACCTTTCATTCCTAATGTGATCGTTCTCCTTTGCAATGCTAGTCTATAAGGATAACCATCGGATAATTTATCCGAATTAGTCTGATTTCAGCAATCAGCAGTTATTCGTTTCCGGATGGTCTTTACTTTGCTCCTGCGCCTGTAGATTCGTTTGTAAGACCTGTAACTGGCGTCGATTGATATTTGATCGCCGTTTGTGGTGGTGTAGGAGACAGTCGTGAAAAAGGACTTTACTGGTTTGTAGCATTGAAGCTATAGGGATTAGCGGTTGTGCTGGATTGTGTCTTCTCGGTATCCGGTGCTAAATTCTTTTTCTTTTTACGGTTTGTAGCCTTTTTAGGTTTAGTTCGCCCTGCCCATGGACCACTTTTCCAGGCGTTCATATTCCATGGGCCACTGTTCCAGGAATTCATACTCCATGGGCCATCTTTCCAGGATCTGCCTTTCCATGTGTTCATATTCCATGGGCCACTGTTCCAGGAACCACCTTTCCAAGGGCCGCTTTGCCAGGACCCCATATCCCATGAGCCATCCCGCCAGCCTCCCATGTTCCAAGGATAGGAACTATTCCATGTATTTCCGTTTCGCCATCCTGAGTTTGGACCAAATCTGTTCCCCTTGGGCCAGCCGTCCCCCATACCCCAGCCATTAAACGGTCCTGCAGTGGAAGTTGCTGGGGCAACTGCGAAAAATGAAATCAGCAAGACGGCTTGAAATTTCATTAATACATTCTCCGTAACTGTTTTTTTCGATCTTAGGGTAGAAAGTATAGTCGCTGCAATTCTTTCTGACAGGGCTGTTAACAACAGTCATTGTTTACCAGGCTTTCGTGATTGATGTTTTCTCTGATTTGGCTGGCAATGCGGCACATATTATTACCAACAAGATTAAGGTAGCTAAATAGTCATAGGGCCCTAATTCGGAGAGTTTATCCGAAGCACATAGCAATAAATCAATGCTATCTAGCTGATCAAGCACACAGACACCACATAAAAATTTGCTTTAAGCGGGCATTGATTTTTGAGCCATTCGGCAAATTACGGCAAGTAGCGGACTAAATCCTGAATCTGGAAATACCAAATATCAGGAGAATGATTGATTCAGAGAAGGTGGTTAAGCGGTCGAACTGAATATGCTGCATATCTCAGCTATATTAGAGCCTGTATATTAAACTGTTATAATTCTTTAGGATTACAGTAATGAATGAACATCACTCTATAAAAAATTCTCTAAAAATTTCCCTGTTATTTCTCAGAATAGGCGTTTTTATTGTTTTCTTCATGTGGACTTTAGATAAGTTCATTAATCCCGGCCATGCTTCAGCCGTCTTTTCTAAATTTTATTTCTATGACGGTCTTTCCGTAAGCTTGGCATATGGAATTGGGGCTATTCAATTCCTGATAATATTTTTCTTTCTTCTTGGTATTAAAAAGCAGCTCTCATATGGGTTAGTCTTTTGTATGCATCTTATATCTACATTGACCTCTTATGAGAAGTATTTCGATCCGTGGACATATCCCAATTTACTTTTTTTTGCTGCTTGGCCAATGTTAGCTGCTATTGTTGCATTATATTTGCTACGAGAAGAAGATACTTTATTAACTATAAAAAGAAATATAACTAGTTAAACCCGTTCACAGCTATTGCTGCCGGACTCACTAACGTTCGCCGCTGTTTAAGGCGTTAGGCGCCAAGAAGAAGGATAAATGAAGTCAAAAATTAAAGTCATAGCTTCGTTTTCGCCAGACAGCCTTCCTGTTATGGCCGCTTCATACACGCTGGCGACTATTAAATTTTGCTAATAAATGAAATGTGTTGCATTGACCGGTTGAGACCGCATAGCAAAGCAGTCAATCTACTTGGTAGATATTCGGTATTTCAGTTATGGGCAGTTATGATAAGTTATTGATTTGCCGTGGTCGCACTGCTGTAAATATATCAATAACTTAATTCATATTTTGGTAGCTCATTATCCGAAGGTCATAGCTCCTGGTTTTGTTATCAATCCCTCGAAAATAGTATCAATAGTGATACTATTTTATAATGAGTAGCATTGCCAAGATTCCCGAAGAAATGAAATCGAATCCTAAAGGGTTACGATTCAATGATCTCAAGAAAGTTTGTGAAGATTATTTTGGAACACCTCGTCAAAGTGGCAGTAGCCACTGCATCTACAAAACGCCCTGGCCTGGTGATCCTCGAGTAAATATTCAGAATCAGAAAGGTAACGCAAAACCTTATCAGGTGAAGCAGGTGCTACTGGCAATAGAAAAGCTGGAGTTTAATAATGGCAAATGAAATTGATAAATATGCATACCGTATGGTCTGGTCTGAAGAAGATCAGGAATATATCGGCTTATGTGCTGAATTTCCTAGCTTGAGCTGGCTTGCTTCTACACCGGATAAGGCTCTCAAAGGCATTCGGAAAGTTGTGAAAGAATGTGTGGTTGATATGAAACAAGAGGGGGAAGATGTCCCTCAGCCTATATCTACACGAGACTTCAGTGGGAAATTTATGGTTCGAGTACCACCTGAAGTACATCGTCACTTAGCTCTAGAGGCAGCAGAATCCGGGGTAAGCTTAAATCGCCTGGCTAGTGCGAAAC
>JABDQZ010000289.1 GCA_013041975.1 Gammaproteobacteria bacterium | reverse complement strand
GTCCATCTGTTGCCATGGGTCTGTTTGAAGGTCATATGGAAAAAATGGCGCAGGGCTTCAAGGCAATTCGCCTGGCTGATCTGGCTCTGCAAGACAAGTATAGCCCGCTTGAGCATGATGCCATGTTCCAGCAGTTCAACTGGAAAGATTTTACCAATGAAGAATGGGATCTGTGTCCACCGGTGGTTTCAGTCGGTGGTGATGGCGCCATGTACGATATCGGTTTCCAGAACCTGTCACGTGCACTGGCATCGGGCCATCCTATCAAGGTCCTGGTGCTTGATACCCAGGTTTACTCGAATACCGGTGGTCAGGCCTGTACGTCCGGCTTCATCTCACAGGTGGCGGACATGAGCCCCTATGGCAAGGCTTGGCACGGTAAGGAAGAGATGCGTAAAGAAATGTCGCTAATCGGTATGGCACATCGCACCAGTTATATATTGCAAGGTAACATCAGCAACGTGACACATCTGCTGGAAGGCTTTATTGATGGTCTGAACAGTCGCCGTCCTGCACTGTTTAACGTCTACGCAGTCTGTCAGCCAGAGCATGGTGTGGGTGATGATGCTTCTACTCACCAGTCCAAACTGGCACTGGAATCACGTGCCTATCCAATCATGAAATATGACCCCGATGAGGGGGAAACGTTTGAGGAGTGTCTTGATCTCGAAGGTAACCCGGCCCTGGATGAAGACTGGCCAACTTATCAGCTGAAATACGTTGACGAAAAAGGTAATGAAGGGAGTATGGAACTGCCCATGACCTTTGCAGATTTCGCCGCAACCGAAGGGCGCTTCCGCAAACAGTTCCGTGTTGTACCACGTGATGCGTGGAATGATGACATGGTGCGTCTTGATGAATTCCTGGCAATGGAAGAAGAAGACCGTGATGGCCTGTTCCCTTATGTCTGGGGCGTGAATGCCAAGAACCAGTTGATACGTATACTGTGTTCCGAAGAAATGGCACGTTCAGCTGAAGAGCGTCTCGGATTCTGGAAACAGTTGCGGGGTATCGCGGGTGAACTCAACAAGGTTGACCTTGATGCCGTGGTTAACCAGGCCAAGGCAGAAATGGCGCAGCGTCTCAGTTCAACCCTGCTGTCATTGAGTTCATCGGGTGATGTCTCTGCACTGGCAGATACCGTTACTGCAGGCGCAGCGCCAGCAGCTGCTTCTGGTGGTGGAAATGGTGCAGGCGCACCAGCCGGTGATTACGAACCTGTGTGGGTTGAGACACCTGAATGTACCGCCTGTGATGAGTGTACCGACCTTGCACCTAAAATCTTTGCCTACAATGCTGACAAGCTGGTTGAAGTCATGAATCCTCAAGGTGGAAGCTACAAGGATATTGTCAAGGCTGCTGAGAAATGTACCGCCGGTTGTATTCATCCGGGAACGCCCTGGAATATGAATGAGAAGGGTATCGACAAATTAATAAAGAGAGCTGAGAAGTACCAATAAACGGCCTGAATGAAGATGGGTTTATTAAACTTTTTCAGCAAAGGCACCTTTAGTCATGGAGTGCATCCACCGACCAACAAGGAAATTACGTCTGCCAAAAAGATCAGGCGTTTGCCTTTTCCTGATCATTTGATATTGCCGTTAAATCAGCATATCGGCAAGCCTGCCAAAGCGATCGTACGCAAGGGACAGGAAGTGGTGCGTGGGGAGCCGATTGCCGAAGCAGATGGTTTTGTTTCTGTGCCTCTTCATGCACCGGCTACGGGCCGTGTAAAAGCCATCCGTCCGATGTCGACGGCACGAGGCGAACAGTTCATGTCCATTGTGCTGGATGTTTATGAAGGTGATACCCAGCAAGTGCAGTGGCGCCATGAGTATGACATTGACAACATGGGTGCAGCCCAGTTGCGCCAGGCGATTCAGGACATGGGTATGGTTGGCCTGGGTGGGGCCGCATTCCCTTCACATGCCAAGGTCACTATTCCCGATGACAAAACAGTGGATACGCTGGTAATCAATGGTTGTGAGTGTGAGCCCTATTTAAGTTGCGATCACCGTACCATGCTGGAATACCCCGAAGACCTGATGCGTGGCATAAGCTTCGTCATGCGTGCGGCACAATTGACAACAGCCGTGATTGGTATTGAAGATAACAAGATGAACGCAGTGGAAAAACTGCGTGAGCATATTCCGCAAGGTTCCAATATTACTGTCGTAGCAGTTGAAACCAAGTATCCGCAAGGTTCGGAAAAAATGCTGCTCAAGTCCTTGTTGGGCAAAGAGGTTCCCGCTGGAAAAATACCGCTGGATATCGGTGCAGTGGTTAATAATGTGGGAACTGTGTCAGCCATAGGAAAACTGTTGCCAAGAGGCGAGGGTATGACCGAGCGTGTGGTGACCGTCACCGGCCCCGGTATTGATAAACCGGGTAACTATATTATCCCACTGGGTACACCTATTGGTTTTGTTCTGGACCAGGTCGGTTACCGTGGAGGCAGGAATAATTTTGTGCTGGGCGGGCCCATGATGGGGCCTTCCGTATCAGACCTGGAAACACCGATTACCAAGGGTTCATCAGGCCTGCTGATTTTAAATGAAGCAGAAGTATTGAAAGAAACGCGCCGTATCTGGCCCTGTATTAAATGCGGTCAGTGCCTGGATGCCTGCCCGATGCACCTTAATCCGTCACAACTGGGCCAACTGGCAGGTAAACGCCAGTTTGCATTAATGGCAGAAGATTATCATTTGAATGACTGCTTCGAATGCGGTTGCTGTTCGTATGTCTGTCCTTCCAATATTCCCCTGGTACAACAATTTCGAGTTGCCAAGGCGTACAATCGCGAGCAGGTTGCATTAAAGAATGAATAATAAAACCAATATTGAACTGCGTACTACGCCGCATGTGCATGCACCACATGATGTCATCACTATCATGCGTAACGTGGTGTTTGCATCCCTGCCGATGGCCGCATGGAGTATCTGGTTGTTTGGCATCAGTGCCTTGCTGCTGTTGATCACCGTGCTGGCTACCTGTTTACTGACCGAGCGTCTGCTTAATTTCAAGGCTGAAAATACACTGGGTGACTGGTCTGCGGCGATTACCGGTATTTTGCTTTATCTGACCCTGCCTCCCAGCTTCCCGTTGTGGATGGGGGCAGTGGCAGGTTTTGTCGCCATAGGAATGGGAAAAGTCATGTTCGGCGGCCTGGGTATGAATGTCTTCAACCCGGCATTGCTTGGCAGGGCTTTTGTGCAAGCCGCTTTTCCCGTGGCGATTACTACCTGGACACCGGCCTTGTTTGACGGACGCTTTACCACGCTGATTCCATCAACACTGACAGCACCGTTCATGATCCCGCAAGAGGTGGGGGAGTTTAACAACCAGGTTGCCGTTGATGCTTTCAGTGGCGCTACGCCATTGGCTTTACAGAAGTTTGATGGCATTACTACCCCGCTTGTGGATCTGTTGACAGGCATGACCGCCGGTTCGGCAGGGGAAACCTCGGCCATCATTATTCTGGTTTGTGGCCTGTATCTGGCATTCAGGAAAATGCTCGACTGGCGTATTCCGGTAGCTGTCATGGCAGGTACGTTTATCACGGCAGAACTGTTGCAGCTGCTTAATGCAGAAAACCCTGATGGCCTGTTCATGTTGTTCTCCGGTGGCTTGATGCTGGGTGCCTGGTTTATGGCAACCGATATGGTGGGATCACCTGTGACACCTAGAGGCGCCGTTTTCTATGGTGTCTTGATCGGTTTTATCACGGTCATTATTCGCGTGTATGGCGGTCTGAACGAGGGTGTGATGTATGCCATTTTGCTGGGCAATGCCGCCACGCCATTGATTGACCAGCTGACACAACCACGTGTGTTTGGCGAAGATAAATCGCAGAAGGAATCATCATGAGCAGTGCGCAACAGTCGATGCAGCAGCCTGACTCGCCCACTACAAGAATGATACTGGTGTTAACCGGTATTGCCATGTTGTCAGGCTTTCTGGTGGTGCTGGTGGCACAACTGACAGCGCCGGTTATCGCCGAGAACCAGCGTATTGCGATTGAAAAAGCCGTGGTTAAAGTGATACCGGGAGCCACAACGCATAAAGAGTTTTATCTTGAAGATGGAAAACTGGTCACTGAAAAACAAAATCAGGACAGTGACAGTATCTACGCCGGATACAATGCCGAGGGCAAGCTGCTGGGGGTCGCGGCAAAAGCCGCTGCACAGGGATACGCCGGTATGATCTACCTGCTGTACGGCTATGAGCCTTCCTGTGAATGTATCCGTGGGATCAAGGTTTTGAAAATGGCTGAAACCCCGGGTCTTGGCGACAAGATCATCACCGATAACAACTTCCAGGCAAACTTTGATGCACTGGATGCCAAAGTGGATATCGCTAACCGGTCACTGGCCAATGAAATCGTAACCGTTAAAGCGGGAACCAGGCAGCACGACTGGGAAATTGACGCCATTTCCGGGGCAACGATTTCTTCTGTCGCCGTGGGTAAGGCGCTTAATGAATCAGCACAGCGTTTAATGCCGCAGGTATTAACGCAGTTGCATGTGCTGGAGCAGTCAGAGGTTATACATGACGCAAATTAATAAAAACAAGGATGCCATCACCTGGGAAACCTTCTCGGAAGGTCTGTGGGTAAACAACCCGGTGTTTGTCATGTTGCTGGGTATGTGCCCGGTGCTGGCGGTGACCAACTCAGCGATCAATGCGCTGGCGATGGGACTGGCAACGATGTTTGTTTTGCTGGCTTCAACCATACTCGTTTCGCTGCTCAGTGATTTCATCCCCAAGCAGGTGAGGATAGCGACTTACATTATTATCATTGCCACCTTCGTCACCATTATTGATTATGTGATTCAGGCTATCTCGCTGGATCTTTACAATGCACTCGGCGCCTTTATCCAGTTGATCGTGGCCAACTGCATGATTCTTGGCAGGGCAGAGGCCTTTTCTTCCAAAAACAAACCGCTCAAATCTATTGTAAATGCGCTGGGGATGGGGATTGGTTTTACCTTTGCCTTGTTATGCCTGGGTGTCGTTAGAGAAGTCCTTGGCGCTGGTGCTATCTTTGGCATCGATCTGTTTGGTGAGAACTTCCAGCCCTGGGTGGTGATGATTCTTCCTCCGGGGGGCTTCCTGGTACTGGGAGGCTGGTTGTTACTGTTTGACTGGATCAAGCAAAGACAAGCTAAAGATGAAGAACAGGAGGGACGAGCCAATGTCGCCTGATTCCCTCACGTTTATCTTTATTAACACCATTCTTGCCAATAACTTTGTATTGGCGATGTTTCTGGGGCTGTGTCCTTTCCTTGGTGTTTCGGGTAAGTTGAATACGGCGATCCCAATGGGACTGGCAACCATGTTCGTTATGCTGGTGAGCTCGCTAAGTGCCTATGGGGTTAACCTGGTGCTGGTGGCGCTGGATATCGAGTTTTTGCGACTGATTTCCTATATCGCCATAATTGCCAGTTCAGTACAACTGGTTGAAATGACCCTGAAAAAATACAGCCCGACCCTGTTTCGTTCGCTGGGTATTTACCTGCCATTGATTACCACCAACTGCGCGATTCTTGGTGTGGCGCTGTTTCAAACCTTCAAGGAATATGATTTTGGCCAGTCGCTGGTTTATGCATCCGGTGCGGGTATTGGTTTTACACTGGCGATTGCCTTGATGGCTGGTTTGCGTGAAAAGCTGGAACTGTCGACAATGCCCAGTGTGACCCAGGGTGCCGCATTGAGTTTGATGCTTGGCGGGATTTTGTCGTTATCATTTATGGGATTTGCAGGGCTTGGTGGATGATGAAATACATAATTGCGATAACTGCTGTACCGCTACTGTTGCTTGGCTGGTTACTCGTTCAACAGATGGGCAGGCACTTTGCGAAGCACCATCCTGAGTTGGGTGTGTTTCGGGAAGAAGGCGGCGGTTGCGGCAAGAGTTGCAGTTGTTCAGGTAAGAGCAGCTGTCAGAACAAACCATAGCTGTCATCTTGAGCTTGCCGAAAGAACTTGCGCTTCGCTTGATATGACAAAAGAGATATTTTTCAGGAAAAGGAATTGAGCAAACCAGTACTCATCTTGCAACTCCGTCCGGAAGACAGTACTTCCGATAACGAGTTTGAAGCATTTCTTAAGTATGGTCAGATTGATACAAGCCGTGTGCATCGTTTGCGTATTGAAAAAACCGGTATCCCGGAAGAGCTAAAGCTGGACGATTACTGCGCGGTCATTGTGGGAGGCAGTCCGTTTGATATC
>JABDQZ010000277.1 GCA_013041975.1 Gammaproteobacteria bacterium | reverse complement strand
GGCATTTGCGGTCGGCGCGGTTTCGATGATCGGCGCACCCCCTTTTGCGGGTTTTATTTCCAAATGGTATTTACTCGGCGGGGCTTTTCAGTCGGAACACTGGGTCGCAGTGGCTGCACTAGTGATTTCGACGCTACTCAACGCGGCGTACTTCATGCCAATTGTCTACGTGGCCTTTTTCAAGGAGGAAGACCCACAGCATTC
The DNA here is from genome assembly GCA_013041975.1 of Gammaproteobacteria bacterium. Lineage (GTDB taxonomy): Bacteria > Pseudomonadota > Gammaproteobacteria > Chromatiales > Chromatiaceae > JABDQZ01. The sequence continues at coordinate 16,756 of JABDQZ010000277.1, read as the reverse complement.
GCATGGACAGCATGGTGAGGCGCCTTTGCCGATTGTACTTGCGTTACTCATAACGGCTTCGGCTACGTGGTTGATTTTCTTTTTCCCGGGTGTTCCGCTGGCACTCGTTGAACAGATGGTGAATGGCTGATGAAGACATCAACAGAAGATACTCAGGATCATAGCGACCAGTCTGAACGCAAACACTGGCTCTATCGTAAAGAAAATCTGCCCAAGCTGTGGATTATCCAGATCGTGATTCTGTTGCTTGTTTTGCTGCCGGAATTCTTCATTCATCACCACCTGTATTTCGAGGAACAGGGATTCGTCCTCGATGGCAGCTTTGGCTTCTATGGCTGGTACGGCTTCATTACCTGCGCCGGCATGGTAGCCCTGGCGAAGATTCTCGGCATCTTCCTCAAGCGAAAGGATACTTACTACGATGAGTGAGTTTATGATTTCACCTGGACTGATTTTGGTGCTGGGAGCCATGTTGATCCCTGTGCTAAATGGCGGTCTTCGTGCCTTGCTGCTAATGAGTCTGCCGGCACTGACCCTGGTCGCAGTATGGATGCTGCCCGCCGATGCCTCACTGCAAGTCGCCTTCCTCGATTACACACTGGAACCTATACGCTCATCGGTCGAGGGGCGTCTTTTTGCGACCGTATTTTCTATCATGGCCTTCGTCGGTGGTTTATATGCCTATCGTCAGGCCAGTACCGCGGAATTGACCGCGGCTTTCATCTATGCCGGTTCAGCGATCGGCGTTACTTTTGCCGGCGATCTTCTGACGTTGTTTATTTTCTGGGAAATCATGGCGCTGGGTTCAACTGTCGTTATCTGGTCTGCAGGAACCCCTTCCGCCTACCGTGCCGGCATGCGCTATCTAATCGTGCACCTGCTTGGCGGGGTTATCCTGATGACTGGCATCGTGGCTTATGCCCTGGACACGGGTTCCCTGGAATTCACCTCGATGCAAGCCGATAGTCTTGGCACCTGGTTGATACTGACCGGTTTCCTGGTCAATGCCGGTGCACCACCGCTGTCAGCCTGGATAGCAGATGCTTACCCGGAGGCCAGTCCCAGTGGCATGGTGTTTCTGTCAGCGTTCACAACCAAGACGGCGGTATTTGCACTTCTTGTGGGTTTTCCTGGTGCCGACATCCTCATACCGATCGGCCTGTATATGGTGTTTTACGGCATCATCTACGCGCTGCTTGAAAATGATATGCGTCGTATTCTTGCCTACTCGATCGTCAACCAGGTTGGTTTCATGGTAGCGGCCATCGGTATAGGCACTGAAATGGCTCTGAATGGAGCAGCCGCGCATGCCTTCGCACACATTATTTACAAGGGGTTGCTACTGATGTCGGCCGGCAGTGTGTTGTTGATGACAGGCAAGCGTAAATGCACCGACCTCGGCGGCCTGTTTCAAAGTATGCCCGTAACTGCGATCAATGGCATTGTGGGTGCGCTGGCAATCTCGGCCTTCCCGTTCACATCGGGTTTTGTCACCAAGTCACTTGAGACTTCAGCCGCCGCCAACGAGGGTATGTTGATCGTCTGGTTGTTATTGCTGGCGGCTTCAGCCGGCGTATTCCTGCATGCCGGTATCAAATTTCCATGGTTCGTTTTTTTCCAGAAAGATTCCGGGCTGCGGCCACCTGATCCGCCAGCCAATCTGCGTTATGCCATGTGGATATTTTCATTCCTGTGTATTGCCATCGGGCTGTTGCCGAATACTTTGTATGCAATTCTGCCATATCCCGTCGATTACCAGCCGTATACGCCAGATCATCTGGTGACCCAGTTCCAGGTGCTGCTATTCGCGGGATTCGCATTCTTCGTCATGCTTAAGCTGATGCGGCGCACTTTGACCATCAGTCTTGACTTCGACTGGTTTTACCGGAAATTCTTCAAGGAGATCGGTGGTGAGTTCACCTTACAATCCAGCGTCGCACGCGAAGCGCGCGAGCAGCAGGCCGTGGCCCTGTTGAACCAGTTGATCGACAGACTTTATCGTCACCATGGTCCGCAAGGTATCCTGGCGCGTGCCTGGCCCACCGGAAGTATGGTTTTATGGGTAGCTGTACTGCTTGGCCTATCGTTAGTATTGTACTACCTTTGATAGACTGTCAATTTGCAGATGTAACAGTGACAGCCGATGCCAATATCAGAGCTCATTTCCTCTGAATTATAAATGGAGCCCATAAGGTTGGGTTGGCATAGCCGCTATTTTTTGCTCTTAGTCGTTTGATACTTTCAATCTGGGTAATTCTCAGGGCTTCCACGGGGGATTTTCCAGCACTGTAGTTCTTGTAGAAAACTTCCATCTGCAAGGCTGTTTCTTCATCCGCAACAGGCCACAAACTCATCATCAGGTTGTTGGCACCTGCCAGTGCAAATGCACGTCTGAGACCAAATACACCTTCTCCGGTCTTCACTTCTCCTCGGCCGGTTTCACAGGCTGAAAGTGTTACCAGGTCGGTACCATGCAAGTCCATTCCTGACACTTCCAGTGCCGTTAAAACACCATCGTAGATTCCGGTTGAAAAAGCCGCATAGTTGGCACCGGCAAATGCCAGTCCTGAGCGCACAAGCGGATTTTCATAACCTTCCGGCAATGAATCAATATAGCGCTGTAACTGCGAACCTCGATTACCATCAGTTGTTAACAATGGGATATCTTCAAGAAAGAAGCCATGAGTTGCCAGGTGCAATACTTCCGGGCGCTTGCTTTTGATAACCGCTTCTTCATTGGCAGCTTCCCCGGAAACCACGGTCTTTTTACCCGTAAAGTTTGCTGGTATCAGTTTTGCCTCACGGTCAGTTCCTGGAAGTTCAGTGAACTGAAGGGCGAAACCAGAAGAACGGACCCGGCTATCGTCCTGTCGCTGGATGACGATTTTGTGATTGTCCACCTTAAGATCAAAGCTTGGGTTGGCCGCTAAAAACAAACCTGTTTGGGATTTGAATGCCTGGCCCTGACGCGCAAGATCACGCCCGCTACTCACATAGCTGATCTGCCTGCTTTCAATAAGATAATCACCCTGTTGATCCATCATGGCGACAAATGGCACCAGGTTTAATGCACCGTCAGGACTGAAAATAACATCAGTTTTTTCTGCCAGATAATTACCAAGGGGCCTCCAGAGAATCTGATACAAAAACTTACTGGCCCTGTCTTGTTCAGCCTGTATAAATGGAAAGGTATAGAATGCAGAAATTGCCTTTTTCAATCCGACATCAAGTTTATCAGCATCACCAAGATCGATAAGCTTGATATCGCCTTCACCAGTCAATACAAATACAAGATATTTCCAACTACTGGATACATTACCCGAGCTCCAGTCAATTTCACGTATTTTTACAAATTCCAAAAGTGCACTATTACTACCAAGTTGATTAACAACTTCCTTAAAAGTAACTTTGTGCTGAAGTAATTCCTGCTTTACAAGTGGACTTTTATCTGCCAACCGCTTTTCAAGCTGAAAGATTTTTTGCTGGTAGCCTTTGATCGTTGAATGATAGTTTTCTGCAAAATCATCAAGCTCTCCAGCCTGAATCTCTTTTGCCAGGTAACTGCGCACTTCAGCGAGCTTATCCCATAATTGCTTGCTTTCTATGTCGAGATTGCTGGCAATAGAGTCATAGAGGCGCGACTGGGCGTCAAAAACAATACTTTTTCTTGCTAGAACAGCATTAAGCGCTATTTTTAATGCTTCAGCATTTCCAGATAATTTATTATTAACAAGTGAAAGTAAGGCATGATAGTTGACTGACTGGCTTTGGGCGAACTGTAACTTTTGTTCTTCTGCCAAAACAGGAAATACGGATTGAATAAAAGCATCGGCCAGGTTTTGTGCAGAGACAAATAATCTCAAGGCATCAGAATATTTTTTCATGGCACTTAACACACTGGCTTTCCCATACAAACTATTGATATAGGAAGGATGGTCTTTCCCCAAAACACGAGCCTTGATATCTAAAGCCTGATCGTAATAATCCAGTGATTTCTTATATTGCTTTTTAGCCTTGTAAATACCTGCAAGGTTATTTAAACCCGTAGCAATGGAAGGATGATTCTGCCCCAGTGAATCTTTCTTGATCTTAAGGGACTTTTTATAAAGAGGCAGTGCCTTGTCAAAATCAGCAGTACGATAAAACAGGTCTGCAAGATTATTTAAAGTAACAGCATAATCGGGATGTTTTTCTCCCAGTGTTTTTTTCTGAATAGCCAGTATATTGTCGTATAAAGGCATAGCCTGTTCATATTTCTGCATGTCTTTATACAGGCCGGCCAAATTATTTTGAGTTACGGCATAAGTTGTATGTTTCTCTCCCAGTGCTTTCTTCTGTATTGCCAGTACATCATGGAAAGCCTTCAGAGCCTGACTTTTATCTCCTAACTTATTATAAAGTAAGGCAAGGTTGTTCAAACTGGCCGCATATTCAACATGCTCGTTACCGAGAGTTTTACGATTGATCTCTACTGCTTGCCGATACAAGGGTAACGCCTCGTTATAAGCCCCCATTTGCTCATACAATAATGCAAGACTATTAAGTGAACTGGCATATTTGGGGTGATCTTTTCCAAGAACCTTGGCATTGATGGACAATGACTCCTGATACAGGGACAGTGCTTCGCTATACTGGCCTAGGCTATGGTAAAGACCGGCCAGACCATTTAATGCATTGGTGTAAGATGGGTGTTTTTTACCTAGTGACTTTTCAGTCGTTGTTACTGCCTGTTGGTATAACTTAAGTGCTTGCTTGGTATTACCGGTCTTGTGCTCAAGAAAAGCCAGGTTATTAAGAGCCTTGGCATAGTTAGGGTGCTCCTTGCCCAGTACCTTTCCCCAGATCTTCAGTACTTTTTGATACAGCGGCAATGCCTCGAGATATTTATCCTGATTTTTTAACAGTAAAGCCAGGTTATTCAGTGTTGCAGCATAGGATGGGTGCTCATCCCCCACAGCTTTTTCCCAGGCAGCAACAGATGCTCTATATTGACTGAGAGCTTTTGAATAATTACCCAGTTTTTTATTGATCAGCGCAAGATTATTCAAATTTACTGCATAATCCGGGTGTGACTCCCCTAAGGCTAATTTATTGATTTTTAAAGCATTCTGATAATAAGGAAGCGCTTTCTTGTACTGTCCTACTTTTTTTAATAGTCCAGCTACATTATTCAGGCTACTTGCATAAAGCGGATGCTGTTGACCCAGCTTTTGTTTTCGGATCAGCATGGACTGCTGATAATATTTTGATGCTTCCTTGTATTTTGCGGTAGATTGATAAAGCCCGGCAAAAGAGTTCAGTATAGTTGCATATTCAGGATGACCGGTTCCGAATATCTTTCTTCCAGACTGTTCTGATTCGCGAAACAGTTCCAGTGACTTATCAAATTCTCCCATTGAATCATACAAATCTGCCAGGTTATAAAGCGCTTTTACATATTGTTCTGATTGTTTTCCGGGGTTGTTTTCAAGTATTCCCAATGCGTTTTTATAAAGTTTTAGGGATTTTTCATATTCACCTTTGTGTTTGTAAACATCTGCAAGCCTTTTCAGGGAAAAAGCATAATCAGTATGTTTGCTACCCAATTGATTTTTCAAGGCTTTAGTGGCTTTTTGTAGGAACTCCTCAGCTTCAGCATATTTACCCAGTTTCAGATAAGCTTGCCCCAGGCGGCTATAATCATAAGCCAGTTGATTTTCCGCAGAATTCTTGTGCTTTTCAAAAACATCCTTGAACACTGCCAGGGCTTGCTGGTATTTACCCTGCTCAAGCAACGATTCACCTCGCGATATCCTGCTATCAGCTGACGATGCCAACAATACTGGAGACATAAATGACAGCAATATCAACAAATACACATTTGCAAGAATATAAATAACTCGTATTAATTTGTTTTTCATAAAATACCATTTTCTCTGACTGGCTTTTTCCAAACTTTTTTACCGAAAAGAAAGTAAAAACAGTCAAAACATCATTCACATATCTAAAACCTTTTAGAAATAATATAGTCTTTCTGTTTCATTCGGTCATGGCTGTTTGTAAAATATACCTTCATGCAAAACACAAAAGTAAAAATTCCGGACCTGACTATTCAATCCGGGCGACGATCAGGCAAGATAACGATCAGTTCTGAAGCTCAACAGGATGTCCATAGGGCCTACCTGGAATCCCAACGCCTGCGTTTCAAAACCGAAATCGTACGCCTGACCAAGGGTGAAATGCTTAACCTGCTGCGCTCAAAATCAATAGCAGGCGATAGTGCTGAATCACTCGCCTTCCTGATGAGTTATGTCTATGCCTGGCACTGGCTGCAAATCAATATTCATAGTCATTATCAGTCAGAAGTACTGACAGCCTTTAGCAAAGGTGCACAGGCTTTTTTGATCAACATGCTGCTGGAAAGCAACAGTGCTGAGCAATTTGTCGAACGCTACGTCAATTACTGGCAACAATACCAGGGAGCCCCGCAACGCCAGCAACAACACTGCCTGCAACTGCTCGAGCATTATGGTGATATCGACTCAATGACCAACACCATCATATCAGTATGGCAATCCATGGAGCTGTTAAACAAAACCTTTGCAGAAGGCTACAAGGAACTGGCGCAGGATGAAAAAACACGCTATGCCAATATGCTTGCGGACAAGGACCTGGAACGTCTCAAGCTGATTGATCAGTTACCTGATGTTGAACTCGAATCCGGTTATGCAAAGATGGGAATCATTCCTGCCATGGGCTGTCCGCAAACCTGCCGTCATTGCATGTTCATCTTTCGTCCGCTGATGAAAAACACTGACAACCCGGATACTATTTTCGAAGTGGCTGACTCATTGACAACATCCATCCTGTTTACCGGCGGTGACTTGAGCAAACAGCTCGATCATTTTTATCATGCTATCGAGAACATGCCTCATATTAATACTTTTGCCATATTGCTAAATGGCGACTTTGCTGACAGCCGTGGGACAACTCACCAGGTTCTTGGCAACATGGCCAAAGCTGTGCGGCGTCGCAATCTCGGTTGGGCTAAAGCCCGCGTCATGCTACAGATAAGTTTTGACGAGTTTCATCAGGAAGTTATCGTTAACAAGCAGGGTAATTTGGAAGAACGCATTCCGGTTACCAAGATTGCCAACATCGTCGAAGCTGCCCCAAAATATTCTGACGAAATACAGCTTGCGCTGTTGCACAAGCAGGGCCATCTCAACTTTTCCATGGATCTGTTTCAGAAAGGCGTATTTGCACGTCTGGCAAATGAACTAGGTCGTCGTGGGCACCAGGTACAGGTACTATCCTCTTCGCCTTCTAAACGCCTGAAACGCAATCCGCTCAACCCTGAGAAACCCGCTCAACTGATCAAGGATGCGACATTTGTTTTAGCGGAGCACCCCCAAACTCACATCTTATTGACAAGTTCCACCATAGATTCATACGGTCGAGCCAACATGATGGAACTGCATGAAGCAGTTAATGAACGCGATCTGCTTGAGCAAATGCTGCAAGGTAATGGCAGTGACAATGAGACCTTTGATAAGGATATGATGCTGTGGTTTAACGGCTGGGCTACGTTGTTTTCAGCCGTACATCTATGTCTGGGCAATGTTCTGGAAGAAGGTATTGACATCATCTGCCAGCGCCAGGCCAAAGACCCCTTGACGCGGGCAATGCATACGTTTGACCTGAAGCTACTGGATTTCTACCGGGAACTGCACGATGACCTTGAGCAGATCATCGAATGCTCAACCAGTCCACATCACCTGTTTCACACCATTACTGAAGATGCTGAAATGCGCTTGCATATGACAAAACGGTTACTACAGCACCAGGCGTCTCAAGACCGCTAATGTCGCAAGGTTTTACTTTGTTCATAGATGAAACCTTGTAAATTCAGTTTGTCTTCACCTTTCATGTGCGGCAGGTCAAACTCGACACCATGAAAAAACCATGACTTGCGTAACGCCAGCTTGTTATGTGATCTTGGTCTTATTTGCCTGATAACGGCATTCATGCTGATATCGTATTCTTCTCCATCACTTCCAAGCCGAAACCGTATAGAAATGCGATCTCCTGGTTTCCCCATTGAAGCTGGAATATCAAGCCCTGCCCCACTAAGACTGATGTTTGACATTTTTCCCTTGTAGAGCTTCAAAGCACCCGTTGTTTCATTTTTCACTGCAAGATTAAGATATTCCAGCGTAGGGACTCGAGGCCACACTCTCATATCCGTTTGGGTGAATGATTGTGGTATTTGGATAGATACAATCTGATGAGGTCTTTTGGAGACATGAACAATGCCTGAACTAAAATTCAGGATATCATCCCCCTGAAACAAACGGCCATCAAGTATCGCTCCCTTTTTTATACCTGTAGACTGGCCAGCTTCAGTCAGACTGACGAGCAGACATTCAGATGGAATCATGCCAAGAATAAGCGCCTGGAAATAGTCAGCACCTGTCCCTGTAGCCAGTTTTAATTCCAGCCGGTCACCGATAGCGATGTTTTCCAGGATCGGCTTTGTTTCTTTACCCATTATTCAGTTTTTCTCGCATATAGCGCTTGATATTATCTCGTGCCTGTTGCTCACAATGCTCATGAAAATAATCTGAAGTATAAATTTTTTCCCTGCCCAGCATCTTATGATAAAAGTTTTTGGTTACATCGATGAACTGTTCATCAGACATGTGTGAATATTCTTTTCTCAAGTCATCGACATCCCGTACAAAGCTATCCCAGCCTTCCCCCATACTGCTCAGGTCTATATCCTGAATGTAGGACTCATCAATATTTGCCGGCACATCAATATGACAGGTAGACATGATGAGTGACGATGTTTTTTCAATGAGTTGGACGGGTAAATAGTTTTTTGCGAGCTCCTGAAACAGGCGTTTACTTTGTTCTTCATTATCATTGGCCGAGGGATCCAGTATCAGATCATGAAACCAGGTGGCCAAAGCTACGGCAACGCCGTCCGTCAGCCTGTCCGCAACCAGTTCGAATTGCTTCAGGCAGAACAGAATATGACGTTGTGAATGATAATAACGATGGGACTCACTATATCCCTGGGTTATGCGTCCCCAGACATCGGCTACATGAACATCATCAGGTCGCAGGGAAACCTGATTCCATAAATGAACAAAAATGGCTTTCCTGCTTTCCCATTGTTGCTGAGTTATTGTTATTTCACCCATGGTAATCACTCGCCATTAACGCCTGCTTCCATATTTCTTTTAACCTTTTACCAGAAAACATAAAGATGAAAAAAACTTGGGTAACCGTTCCATATTAAGTCATTGTTATTCTGTTATCAGGCCGATTGCCTTCGCTGCGGCCAATAAATGGCCATACTACTCCAAACGCCAGAGCTGCGTCATTAACATTCACAAATATTACGATTTCAGAGTGCCCGCAAAATACGGGCTTCAGTTTTCCGCTGTGCCGTGCTATTGATTGCATAATAAACTTTGTAACGGAGCAATCAATGCAACTGGGAATGATCGGACTGGGACGTATGGGTGCCAATATGGTGACTCGCCTGTTAAGGCAGGGACACGAATGCGTGGTTTACGATACCAACCCTGACGCTGTAAACAGCATGGCCGGAGAAGGCGCAATAGCTTCGAAAAACCTGGCGGAATTTTGTAACAGGCTGGAAGCTCCCCGCAATATCTGGATCATGGTTCCTGCTGTCATCGTCGAACGTGTTATCGATGAACTGATTCCATTGCTGGCACCCGGCGATACCATTATCGATGGTGGAAATTCAAACTATCGGGACGATATCAGCCATGCCGATCAGTTGAAACAGCACGATATTCATTTTATTGATTGTGGTACCAGTGGCGGCGTGCTTGGGCTTGAACGCGGCTACTGCCTGATGATCGGTGGTGAAACTGAACAGGTTAAAAGGCTTGATCCGATATTTAAAAGTCTTGCGCCAGGTTCTGATAATCGGCATGCCTCTCCTGCACAGCAGGGCTACCTGCATTGCGGTCCCAGCGGTGCCGGGCATTTCGTTAAAATGGTTCACAATGGCATTGAATACGCTTTGATGGCAGCCTATGCCGAAGGTTTCAACCTGCTCAAGCATGCCAATGCCGGCAAGCAGAATATGGCTGAAGATGCCGAAACCGCACCCATGGAAAATGCTGAATATTATCAGTACGATTTCAACGTGGCCGATATTGCAGAGGTCTGGCGCAAAGGCAGCGTGATCTCGTCATGGTTGCTTGACCTGACGGCCAACGCCCTTAAAGAAGATGTTGAGCTCTCTAATTTTGGCGGCAAGGTATCTGATTCCGGAGAAGGACGCTGGACCAGCCTGGCGGCAATTGAAACCGGTACGCCTGCGCCGCTGCTGACCACAGCACTGTATGAACGTTTCACTTCCAGAGACGAATCGGACTACGCCAATAAACTGTTATCGGCAATGCGTTTCCAGTTTGGTGGCCACCACGAGAAAAAGGACTGAGCCATGTCATTGCAACAGACCAACTTCGCAGAGGCACCCAAGGCTCCGCCCAATGTAATGATCATTTTTGGTTCGACCGGGGACCTGACCAGCAGAAAACTAATACCGGCCCTGTTTCACCTGTTTCGTGCAGACTTGCTGCCGGATACCTTCGCCGTTGTCGGTATTGGTCGCAAACCACTGAATGACCAAAGCTTTTGCAAACACCTCGGAAAAAAAATACGCGAATATGTCGGTGACAGTTTCGACCAGTCGACCTGGGAAAAACTGTCACAACGCATTCATTATCTGCAAGGCGATATCGATCAGCCATCCACCTATGACGACCTCAACCAACTGCTGGATACTATCGACCAGCAAAGACTGACCGAAAAAAACTACCTGTTTTACCTTGCGGTTCCCCCTAGCCTGTTTGGGGGCATTACGGATCGGTTATCGGATGCAGGACTGCTGCAGGAAACCGCCGACGACTGGCGCCGTGTCATTATCGAAAAACCCTTCGGTCATGACCTGGAATCAGCCAGAAAACTTAACCATCGATTACACCAACACCTGAGCGAACATCAGATCTACCGTATCGATCATTATCTTGGCAAGGAAACCGTTCAGAACATCATGGTATTTCGCTTTGCCAACGGTTTTATCGAACCACTATGGAATCGACAACACATTGATCATATGCAAATAACTGTCGCCGAATCAGTAGGCATTGGTAGTCGTGGTCCTTACTACGAAGAAGCCGGCGCCTTAAGAGATATGGTCCCTAACCATCTGCTGGTACTGCTGGGCTTTCTGGCCATGGAGCCACCAAATTCTTTTGATGCCCCGGCAGTGCGTGATGAAATCAACAAGGTGCTCGATGCCATTCAGCCTCTGACGCCTGAACAGGTATTACAGCATGCGATTCGCGGACAATACGCTGAAGGCTTAATGCCAGATGGCAAATCTATAGAAGGCTATCGCCAGTCACCAGGGGTAAAATCCGACTCTACAACTGAAACCTATGCCGCTTTAAAACTGAAAATGGATAACTGGCGCTGGGCAGGCGTGCCCTTTTATCTGCGTACTGGCAAGGCGATGCCGGAAAAATATACCGAAGTTGCCATTCAGTTTAAAAGCGCACCACGCAACATGTTTAAAAATACTGACACTGAAAGCATGAAAGCTGACATGCTGGTATTGCGTATTCAGCCTAACGAAGGCATTCAGATAAGCTTTGGCGCTAAAGTTCCGGGCCCAACCATGCGCGTTGATACCGTTAAGATGGATTTCAGTTATGTAGATTATTTTGGCAACAAGCCAGCCACCGGCTATGAAACCCTGATCTATGATTGCATGAAGGGTGATGCCACACTGTTCAAACATGCTGATACCGTTGAAAAAGGCTGGGAGATTGTGCAATCTGTTCTGGATGTGTGGAATGCCTTACCACCGAGGGATTTTCCAAATTATCAGGCAGGCACCTGGGGGCCCCAGGCGGCAGAAGAACTACTGAACAGTGATGGTCGTCGCTGGCGCAGAATCAGAACCAATAACCACTGAAGCTATAGAACACCAACTTCAACATTCCTGGACTTTTTCCTGAGCGTCAGTAAGCCAGCCATGGCAATCAGCACGGCACCTAGCAGAAATCGTTCAGCCGGTATTTCATTCCAGAACAGATAACCATATATCCCGCCAAAGATCACCGAAGAATAGGTTAATGGCGCTACTGTTCCGGCATTGGAGACACTATAGGCCCGCGTCAAGGCTAGCTGCCCCAGCGTACCGACGAAACCGATAGCAATCATCAGCCAGATAGCGTTCATCGTTGGCGTCTGCCAGTTCCACAGGGCTGGAAAAACGGATACCACTGTACCGACAAAAGCAAAATAGAATACCACGCGGATGTTCGGCTCTGTTTTAGAAAGGCGTCGAATCGACACCTTGGCAATGGCTGCCAGCAGACCACCGATGATACCAATCAGGGCAACCCAGTTCATTTCTCCCGTTGGGTCCAGTACCAGCCAGACGCCGGCAAAGCCAACGATCAAGGCATAAACAGTCCAGTTGGAAACACCTTCTTTCAACCAGAAAAGCGCCACCAGCGGCATGAACAAAGGTGCTGTCATTTTTAGCAGCATACTGTCAGCCAGAGGAATATGAATGATAGCGTAGAAAAAACAGTACATGGCCAACAGACCGGTTATCGAGCGAAACAGGTGCAAATGAAGACAGTCTGTTTTCAGTGACAAGTTTTTTTGAGAAACAATCAGGGGAATCAATACCAGCAAGCCAGCCAGATTGCGGGCAAAAACTGCCATTTCACTGGGCATGGTCTGACCTAAAGTCTTTACCAGCGCCCCCATGCTCGCCATGCAAAACTCGGCGACAACCACGAAGATTGCACCAAGTAGGAGGCTTTGTGAATATCGCATGTTACCCGAAAGGGAAAATACCTGGTTGTTCAGGCGCGTACGTTGATATTTTGACCTAAATTCCCCTGCGGCCTGGGGACTGACTGTGCCACAGAATTGATCAACTGGACAGCCTGGGCCTCCTGGATGTCCATCGCCTTACGCTGAACCAGTATGCCAACGGCGTCGCCTGTCTGCATACCACTGGCTGATGCTACTGATGCTGAAATATTCATATGTTTATTTACGACCAGGTTGTAAAAATCTTGAGTGGTTTCCATGTATACCCTGAAGATTAATGACTTTTATTCCTGCTGTAAATTAACATTAAAAGGTTTTAAAAATACTGATACCAACACTATTTTGATGTCGGTCCTGCAACAGGTGCCTGTGCCTGCTTTGGCGTTTTTTCCAGGTTATAGATCTGTGCTTATGGTAAGTGCGCTCATAATCTTTATTGATGGTACCGTGATGATGTTCGGTTTTTTTACCCACATGGTAATGGTGAACAGGCTTGACGATGACATACTTCACAATTCCACGCCCACCGTCATGATGATGCTTTCCATGAGCCGATGCGTTTAAAGAAATAAAAAGAAGGGCCGATATCAATAATATTCCAGGGAACATACCTTGTGTAGAGTAGAACATTGCTTAGCTCCTCATTTCTGTCCTGTTAAAAGTCTAGAAGTGGAAAGCTGAACTGAAGCTGAACGATAAGCTGACAAAATTGACTTGTTTTCTGATTATTTTCCCAGCTTCTACTACTCTTAACGAAAGTTTTGTTCATTAAAATAATAAACCTGGTGTTAGTGATCCTTTTAAATCAATACGCTGTGTCGGAGATGGGCTGTGAGTATACTCGAAAGTTGTAAACTGGACTGGCTGGTAAAAAATACCACGATTAAAAAACGTATCTGGTTTGGCTTTGGCCTCATCCTGGTCGTGCTGGCTGGGGTATCATTAAGCACACTTGGACAGTTTAAATCCCTGAGTAGTGGTATTAACAAGTTAACAGAAAAAATCCAGCCCGCCGTGCTGTCTTCTCAAAACCTCGCTTTCCAGCTGGAATCATCCAATTATGCTCTGGGTTTCTATATTCTCACCAAAGAAGAGCAGTACAAGGATAAATATCTCACCTTGCTGGACGAGGTTCAGGCAACCTTAAAAGAGTTGCAATCACATGAATATATCGACTCCAGTGATAAATACCGGACAAATATCGAATCAATAGCTGCCAATATCAATACCCTTACCGATTTCAAAGACAGGGTTGTGGAGCTGGTCAATAATGATGCTCTAAATTTACCCGCAATGGCCCTGGCTGGAGAAAAACTCAACCCGATGGCCCAGCAAATGCAGGGTATGTTGAGCCAGATGATTCTTTCTGAATGGGATGAAGACAATACCGATGAATCGCGCTCTGAATTGAGACAGACAGTATATGACCTGCGTTATTACAACGCTCAACTGGTTGGCGAGTTAAGAACCTACCTGGCATTCCGCGCGGATATCAATATCGACAACATGAACTCCATGATCGAAGTGATGGACTCGAAAATTGCTTCATTGTCTGCTGCTGAAGACATGCTGTCATTTGAACAAGTTGAAGCCGTTCCCGAATACATGAAGGTATTGGCCAATTATAAAAAAGCGCTGGAAGAGGCTGTTTCAGTCCATAAATCTGATCAATATCGCAAGGATATATACCTGGCCAAAGCATCGATTGGCCCTGTTATCGCCAGTACACAAAATGAGCTGCTCGCCCTGGTAAAACAGTTAACCGAAGATATCTCCTCTGAAAGCAGTATTTTGCAGAGCGAATCAGACAGGGCTGGCGGGCTGGTATTAATGGGTATGAGCCTGGGTATTTTTGTTGGCCTGATTATCGCATTTTTCATGTCACGTATGATTACCGTGCCCATAAATGATGTTGTAAATGCATTTGATGATCTGGCAGAAGGCGAAGGTGACCTGACCCGTCGGCTTAATGCTGAAGGCAAATCAGAAATGGCACGTTTGTCTGGTGGATTCAACCGCTTTGCAGACAAGGTACATCACCTGGTAGAACAGGTTGGTGGTGAAGTGCAGAACCTGTCAGGTGTTGTGCAGAATGTCTCCAAGATAGTCGACCAGACGCAGCAGGGGTCGCTACAACAGCGCGAACAGACCGGCCAGGTTGCAACCGCCATTACGCAGATGACTGCAACCGTTCAGGAGGTCGCTTCCAATGCCAATTCAGCGGCTGAATCGGCCCGACAGGCTGACCAGAATGCCCAGACAGGTCAATCGGTTGTCAGTGACACCATTAATTCCATACAAGCCCTTGCCTCTGAGATTGAAACTGGCGCCAACGTGATTCATGAACTGGAAAAAGATGCCGAAGCCATTGGATCAGTACTGGATGTTATTCGTGGTATAGCCGAACAGACCAACCTGCTTGCACTGAACGCTGCCATTGAAGCGGCACGCGCAGGCGAACAGGGACGCGGCTTTGCCGTGGTCGCCGATGAAGTCAGAACCCTGGCAAGCCGCACCCAGGAGTCCACCACCGAAATCCAGGAAATGATTGACAGCCTGCAGGCCCAGGCGCGGGCAGCCGTAAAGGCCATTACCCAGGGCCAGGATAAAACCAGAACCAGTGTTGATAAAGCTTCCAATGCGGGTGAAGCCCTGAATGCCATTGCTGACTCTGTGGCGACAATTACAGATATGAATATTCAGATTGCATCAGCATCTGAACAGCAAAGCACGGTGGCGGAAGAAATCAATATGAACGTGGTCAATATCAGTGAGGTCGCCGATGAAAATGCATCGGCATCTGAACAGTTGGCTACTTCCAGTAAAGACCTGGCGCGTCTGACAGAAGAATTACGAGGACTTGTATCGCAATTTAAATATTGATTACAGCCCGCTAGAGTAGCAAATCAGCTCTGGGGGAAGCCTTCTTGTTGTCCAGTTCAAGACGAGGCTGACAATCAACGAGACGATCAGCTTTTACTGCAGCCTTATTAATCATGTAGTCTGATACGATTGCGGCCCGCAGCTTTGCCAGTACAGTTAATTTATCGCCCAATATTTTTGCATCAACAGCAAATTCAGGCTGTTCTTTCTGTTGCTTTTTGGTCGCATCGGCAGTCTCCGCTTTTTTCAGAGTGGCGAGAAATTCCTGTTTCATTTGGGCCACATAAAAATCACGATCAGAGGCACTGGCTACTCCACAAACCTTCACATAAATTTCCGGTTTTTCTTCAAGAATAGCCGCGACTTTCTGTAAATATTCGTGGTATTTCACATCAAACTCGCCCGTAGCTTCAGTGAAAACGACGGGGTCCAGCTTGACCTGCATCGCCTTGTCACTGGCCGCATCGGCTATGACGAGCAACGTGCCAAAGGGAAACAATGCAGCAGCAAAATAGGTTTTGGCTCCTCTTTTCAGGGCAGAACCCAGTGCCTGGTTGATAATATCACCAGGGTCAACCTTCAGATTATCAAACTTACCATTGACTGGAAGTTTGAACTTGATGGTGTCGTTCTTGTCTTTCAGCATGGAGAGGCCGGTTTCCAGTCCGGAATTTTGTTTGGCCCCCAGCTTCTTGAGCTGTTCTTCTGTCAGCGGATTGATGTCAAGTTGATTCAGGGTTAAATCTGTTTCGGATTCCAGTTTTCCATCCGTACCCTTGAACTTGCCTTTGGCAGATAAGATACCAGAGTCCACCTGGTATCCGAGCGCCTTTTCCATAAAGCTGCTGTAAGGCAGCATGGACAATGCTTTGATATCCGCCTTGAAATCAAATTCGGGAGTTGCAGCAAACAGCGAGATACTTCCCTGTATATCAACAGCAGCTTTATCCAGTTTCGCTTTGAGTTTGACCGGACTGGTCTGCTGGCT
>JABDQZ010000273.1 GCA_013041975.1 Gammaproteobacteria bacterium | reverse complement strand
CTCGGCTGGATAATACAGGCCCAGCATTATGATATCTGCATAGTTATTAATCTGATTCATTCCTGCAGTCAGAGCCAGTGGAAGGATTGCATGAAACCAGGCACGCTGCTGGTATGTATTTTCATTAACCCCATGTATTTCTGATGGGATTTTTTTCAGCAAAAACCAGACTCCTGCCAAAAATGCAATAAATGTTGCGACAACATGCGCACCCATAGCATTCCAGGGTGTTATCAAAGTGCCTTGCTGGAGTGTAGTGGATAAGGTAATAAGCAGGATTATAAAGACAACGGGCCTGATTATATTTTCCGGTAACTGTCCAAGCACTATATGTCTAAGTCCCTGGAGAGATGCTGCACGCAGGCTGCCAAGTGCAATAAAAGGTATAAGCAACAAACCAAGAATAAAAACATTGAGTTCCTGACCAGAAACACTATCTGTCAAGTTCAATGCAATCAGTGCAGACAGGCCAACCAGGAATATCGAAAGTAGCAATACAGCCAGGGTTGACCACCTCCAGACTCCTCTCAGGAGCGCCCAGTCTTGGTTAACCTGAGCCTTTGCCGTTTCTCGTATAACCAGCTTTGGAATGCCGAATTGTGCCGGTATTGAAATTACCGTAATAATTGCAAGTATGTATGAATAGACACCATAACCCGATGCCCCCAACATCCTTGCCATCAAAATAGTGAGTATAAGACCAAGAACTATATTCGAAACACGAAGAATAATGCTAGCCATACCCTGTCTAGCAAAAATACCAGCAACCCCAACCCCTTTAAATAGCTTGTTGATCACGTAAAAAACTTCTATTAGGCACTGGAATCATTGTGCTACTCGATATTCCAGGTTTCGGCCTGTAGGCTCAGCCTGAAAATACAAAATTAAACTAATTTACTGACCTGATTCCTTATCACCCGGCCAATAACGGTTATCAGAATCATCTTCCGGAGAATCCAGCAATCCTCCTTTTTCAAGAAAGGCAGTAACCTCATCAGGTGTCATTGCGGGTTCCTCGGCAGAGATGTAAGGATTATCTACTTCACTGGAGATAATATCGGGATAACTATAATCAATCTGATTATAGATACCACGAAAGGCAGGCAAAACTGAAAAATATTGCGTCAATTCTAACGAGCGACGGGTTTCTTCATCACTCATGAGTTCTTCGTATAGTTTTTCACCTGGCTTGGTTCCAATCACGCTCGTTTCAATACTGTCTATGTCATAACCATAGCTTGGAGCCAAGGTATTTATCATCGACTGCGCCAGATCCTGTATACGCAACACGGGCATTTTGGTGATGAATACTTCACCGCCCTTGGCAAGTTCTGCAGAATCTATAACCAGACTAACAGCCTCTTCTATCGTCATCACGAATCGAGTCATTTCAGGGTCCGTCAAAGTTATCGGCCCCCCTTTGGCTATCTGGTTATGAAAAATAGGTATCACTGACCCATTTGATCCCAATACGTTACCAAAGCGCGTAGAAGCAAAAATGGGACCTTCGCCTCTTTTATGACTGTTAGCTGCAGTCATGAGCCTTTCACCCATCAACTTCGAGGTACCCATTACGTTTGTTGGATTTACAGCCTTGTCTGAACTGGTGAAAATAACCTTGTCGACCTTGTTCTCAAAGGCTGCAGCAATAACATTCTGAACTCCATGAATATTAGTTTGAACAGCCTGTTCTGGTGATCGTTCGCACAAAATGACATGTTTTAAGGCCGCAGCGTGAAAAACGATATCTACACCGTGCATTCGCCTGATTAAGTCATCCCGGTCGCGGATATCGCCAACAAAGAAATTTGCCCTGGCGTCATGCAAAAATCTCTGATCCAGGAAAAACAGCTCACTTTCATTGTTATCAATACCAATCACTTCTTCTGGCTGGTAACGCGCATCAGTTAACAATTGTCTTACAAGTTCTGCCCCGACTGTCCCGCATGCGCCAGTTACCAGAATACGTTTACCGTGAATACACTTGTTCATTATTTAGTGCCCTGAAGAAAATAATCCACTGTCTTACGCAAACCTGTATCCAGGTTTTCAACGGTTTGCCAACCCAATCGTTTTTTTGCCTTGGTAGTATCTGAAAAATTACGCTTTACATCACCAACACGGGTTTCACCATTGAAGACATTGATTTCATCGACACCGCATTCTTGCAGGATTTTCACCAATTGTTCAGTCATTTCACCCACTGTAGTTTCTTGATTGGTTGCAATTTGGAAAGCCTCTCCGCCAATACCGGAAACAGTAGCCGCTTTGAGAACTGCATCAATCAGGTCGTCAATGTAGATAAAGTCACGGGTTTGCGTACCATCACCGTAGATTTCCAGAGTTTGTGCATCAAGCGCCTGACGGATGAACTTGGCAACCACGCTGCTTTTATGGACGGATCCTGGCCCGTAAACATTACCAAAGCGCAACGAGACAGTGTCAATACCGAAACTCTTGGCATATGCTGAACAATATCCTTCTCCGGCCAGTTTACTGGCTCCATAGGGAGAAAC
>JABDQZ010000270.1 GCA_013041975.1 Gammaproteobacteria bacterium | reverse complement strand
TGCCAGCCCACCAACTGGACAGTTATATCGCCGGTTTGATCTTGTTAGCAGCCGCACCTTGTACGGCAATGGTATTTGTCTGGAGTCGTTTATCAGGCGGTGAACCAAACTTCACCCTGACTCAGGTTGCATTGAATGACACAATTATGATTTTTGCCTTTGCACCCATTGTAGGGTTATTACTGGGACTATCAGCCATAATGGTGCCTTGGGATACCCTTTTTTTATCAGTGGTCCTCTATATTCTTCTACCGGTTATTTTTGCACAGCTTTGGCGAAAACGTTTGCTGACTTCAGGTGGACAAGCGTTGCTACAGAAAAGATTAGACTCGCTGCACCTGCCATCGTTAATGGCACTACTGGTTACTCTGGTTCTGCTTTTTGGCTTTCAAGGTGAACAAATCTTATCGCAACCACTGATTATCCTTTTACTTGCCATACCTATTCTGATTCAAGTGTATTTCAATTCTGGCCTTGCTTACTTGCTGAACAAAAAGCTTGGAGTCGCTCATTGCGTAGCAGCGCCGTCGGCTTTGATTGGTGCAAGTAACTTTTTTGAGTTAGCTGTTGCTACGGCCATTGTATTGTTCGGGTTTGAATCAGGAGCAGCTCTGGCAACAGTGGTGGGAGTTTTAGTTGAAGTTCCAGTGATGCTTTCAGTGGTAAAAATCGTTAACAACTCTAAAAAATGGTACGAAGGGTAATGCAAATTTCTTAGGCCATTTTTTTAGATTCGAGCAACTCCATCAATGCATTTGCATGCACTGGTTTGCTGTAAAAATATCCATGTGCTCCATAACAGCCTCCAGATAAAAGAATTCATCATTAGCCAATGCCTGACATAGACTGAAATCGAACTGAAGAAACTCAGTGGACAAGCTTTTGATTTTTCTTTATGTCTGAAAATAGATTCAGTCCCCAATAGTCATTCAAATCATTATTTCAATTGGATATTGTGATGCGTAAAATATTCTATTATTTATTGAGAACTTAACACTCTTTTTTTCCACATTAAGTAAATCGCTGGTAACACAAAAAGTGATAACAACGGTGCCGTTATCATACCACCGATCATTGGGGCAGCTATTCGGCTCATGACCTCTGAGCCTGTACCAGTTCCGATGAAAATGGGTATAAGCCCTGCGACAATCACGGCAACAGTCATTGCTTTTGGTCTTACTCTAAGCACTGCACCCTCCATGATGGCTTCTTGCAGCATGTTCATATTGAGCGGGCCTTCCTGTTCCCTGACCTTTATTGCATTATCAAGATAAATCAGCATTATCACACCAAATTCAGCCGCCACACCTGCAAGGGCTATAAAGCCAACGCCAACGGCAACTGACAGGTTGTATCCAAGAATATAAATCAGCCAAAACCCGCCAACCAGCGAAAAAGGTAATGACAACATAACCAGCATTGCTTTGCCTGCATGTCGGAATGTCAGGTAAAGCAGTACAAAAATTATTGCCAGCGTTAAAGGAATAACCTGAGATAAGCGCTCATTGGCTCTTAACATGTACTCATACTGACCGGACCATGTTATTGAATAACCGGGTGGCAGTGAAACTTGTTCACGGACAACTTGCTGTGCTGACGCCACGTAGCTTCCAAGGTCCACGTCACGAATATCCACAAAGGTCCAACCATTCAAGCGTCCATTTTCGCTCTTCAGCATTGGGGGGCCATCAACAATGGTAATCTCGGCAATCTGTCCCAGGGCAACCTGCGCTCCGCTGGGAGTAACAATGGTTAATTCTTTTAAACTTTCAATATCGTTTCGTTGTTCTCTGGGGAACCTGAGATTAATTGGATAGCGTTGTAAACCTTCGACAGTTTGACTTATATTTATTCCACCGACCGCTGCTGAAATGACTTGATTGATATCATTTATGTTCAAGCCATAGCGGGCGGCCATAGTCCTGTCAGGTATAATATCAACATAACGACCACCAGCAACGCGTTCAGAATAGGCTGATGCCGTTCCATTCACGGTCATAACTGTTTTTTCAATATCCCGACCGATTTTTTCAATGGTTTTAATATCAGGCCCTGATACTTTGATGCCTACAGGAGTTTTTATACCCGTGGCAAGCATATCGATACGTGTTTTGATCGGCATTACCCAGGCATTTGTAACACCTGGATACCTGACGGTTTGATCTAACTCAGCGATTATTTTTTTAGTGGTCATGCCTTCACGCCACTGCTCTTTTGGCTTAAGTTGAATCAGCGTTTCTATCATAGTCAACGGAGCTGGATCTGTAGCTGTATCTGCACGACCAATTTTACCAAACACCTGTTTAACCTCTGGAATTGTCATAATCAACCGGTCAGTCTGTTGCAAAAGTTCCTGGGCTTTTCCTATTGAAAGCCCAGGTAAAGTGGTCGGCATATACATAAGATCGCCTTCATCGAGTTCAGGCATGAATTCTGAACCGATGCCCCTTGAAAATCTTGCCAGCCAGGGAATAGCTTTAAAGGTTTTATTCCAGTTATCACTCAGGTCAGATTGCACATCTTCAATCTCGTCTATAAGGGGTTGCTGAGTGCCAGAAACCAGTTCAACTATTTGAAAGGGCCATTTAGCTGGAGCAATCAGGCTGCTGATACCAGCTAAAGGAATTGCCAGGCTGATAACTGCAATAATAGAAACGAATATGGTCAATCGAGGTGTGTTCAAAACGAAGAGCAGTAAGGGACGATAAATCCATATCAGCAAGCGGTTTATCGGGTTGGCTTTCTCAGATGGAATACGTCCCCGTATAAAATACCCCATCAATACAGGCACCAGTGTAACTGCCAGACCTGCTGATGCTGCCATTGCATAAGTTTTAGTGAAGGCAAGAGGTGAAAACAGACGACCTTCCTGGGCTTCTAGTGTAAAAACTGGAAAGAAACTGAATGTAATAATCAGCAAAGAGAAGAATAAAGCAGGTCCAACCTCATCAGCAGCTTCTGCGATTACAGACCAATGTTCTTTACCCTTTGGCATGTGGCCATATTTGTTTTTGTAATTTTCA
Organism: Gammaproteobacteria bacterium; assembly: GCA_013041975.1. Taxonomy (GTDB): domain Bacteria; phylum Pseudomonadota; class Gammaproteobacteria; order Chromatiales; family Chromatiaceae; genus JABDQZ01. Next base: position 1,332 of record JABDQZ010000270.1, on the reverse strand, counting down.
AGATGCTTATGCGCATTTTCAATCATTACAATGGCCGCATCCACCATGGCGCCGATAGCAATCGCTATTCCACCTAATGACATGATATTGGCATTTATTCCCTGGTGTTGCATCACGATAAAAGATGCCAGAACACCCAGGGGTAATGTTACGATTGCAACGAAAGAGGAACGCAGGTGAAAAAGAAAAACAATACATACAAGCGCAACAACAATGAATTCTTCTATTAATTTTTCTTCCAGGTTATTTACAGCACGTTTAATCAGTGAAGAACGGTCATAGGTTTCTATGATTTCAACACCATCGGGCAGCCCTGCTTTGAGCTCGGCAATCTTTTCTTTAACCTTCTGGATGGTTGTCAGTGCATTTTCACCATAACGCATGACCACAATTCCACCGACAACTTCACCCTTTCCATCGAGTTCAGCTATACCGCGTCGCATTTCAGGACCGACTTGAATTCTTGCTATGTCACGCAGTAATACTGGAGTCCCTTTTGATGTGACTTTGAGTGGAATATTTTCAATATCAGATAATTGTTTTAAATAGCCCCGGGTTCTTATCATGTACTCCGCTTCAGCTATTTCAATAACAGAGCCGCCGACATCACGGTTGGAATTCTTTATTGCCTGTGTAATTTTTGAAAGTGGAATATCAAATGCTCTCAGTTTTTCTGGATCAACAACCACTTGATATTGCTTGACCATACCACCAACCGTAGCAACTTCAGACACGCCAGGCACAGCTTGCAGCTCAAATTTCAGAAACCAGTCTTGCAGGCTTCTAAGCTCTGCCAGGTCATTTTTTCCGGTTTTATCAACCAATGCATAGTTATAAATCCAGCCAACGCCAGTGGCATCAGGTCCAAGGCGGGGATTTACACCTCCAGGTAAATCAGCTGCGGCCTGATTGAGGTATTCCAGAACACGTGAGCGTGCCCAGTAGATATCAGTACCATCCTTGAAAATGACGTAGACATAAGAATCACCAAAAAACGAATAGCCTCTGACCACTTCAGCCCCTGGAACAGACAGCATTGTCGTCGTGATCGGGTAAGTCACCTGCTCCTCGACAACGCGAGGTGATTGTCCGGGAAAACTGGTGCGAATGATGACTTGCGCATCTGAAAGATCAGGAATCGCATCGAGAGGCATTTTCTGTAAAGCGACCCAGCCCCACCCAGTGACAACCAGGGTGAGTACCAACACAAGAAAGCGATTAGAAATCGACCAGTGGATGAGTTTTTTCAGCATGTCTATTCTCCTTCAGACATACGCATGAAACTGGCCTGAAGACTGGATTCCGAATCCAGCAGGAACTGACCTGAAATTA
>JABDQZ010000267.1 GCA_013041975.1 Gammaproteobacteria bacterium | reverse complement strand
GTTTCTGTATGCTCCGGGGTGCCCAGGGCCAACATGAAATCCTTTCCATCGGCATGAAATACCTCCACGTACATGGCTTTACCGGAAGGCTGGCTGAACTGCCCTGCAGGACACACAAACAGCTTCTTATATAAAATATGGCTTTTGCGTAATAACCATCTGAAATCGACATCATGATCAGGAAGCGCTTCCAGTAATTGATCGATTAACTCAAGCTCGGCAATTTCCTTTTTTAAACGAGTCATGTTGCGCTTGAGTCTTAGCAGATCAGCACACCATTGGCGCAGAACCCTGTAGGCTTCTTCGGCCAGTTGTTCGGGAGGCACTTCGTGTGTTTGCGCAAGTGTGACGGTCTCCGGAAGATCCTCTTTAAACCGGGATGCCAGCTGGGCATATTGATTAATCATTGACCTGATAAGGTCAGCATCCTCGATATTGACGGACAACGCGTCGTGCGTCAGCTCGACTATGCCGGTCTGAGCCAATGCTTCAATGGCGTAAACTGTCAGGTTTCTTGGTGTATAGGTTTCAAACCACGTTGCAGATGATGGTTTAAATGTCATCGGTTCATTGGTTGGCGCTTATTGCCAGACCAATGCCCCGTTTGTCACTGGCAGCTGTTATTTTGCCGCTGCGTTTATCCTGGTAAATTGCATGCATATTACCGTAGCTATCTTTCTGCCTTTTAAGCTTATGCCCCATCCCTTTTAACTGTTCCGCTTCATTCCCGGATAATGCTTCAGGCTCGTACTGAATCATATCGGGAAGATACTGATGATGATAGCGAGGAAGATTAACCCAGGCTTCGGGATCAGATGTCTTTTCCATTTCAAGAATCGCCAGAGCTACCATCGTGATAATACGAGAGCCGCCGGGCGTTCCCAGAATCGCTATACCCTGATCATCTTCGACCATCGTTGGACTCATGCTGGAGAGCATACGCTTACCCGCTTCGATAGCATTGGCTTCACTTCCAACCAGCCCATAAACATTCGGCTCACCGGGACTGGCCGAAAAATCATCCATCTCGTCATTCAGAAGCACACCTGTACCCGCGGGCATAAAACCGGAACCAAAGGGATAGTTAATGCTCAATGTTGCTGAAACCCTGTTGCCCTGATTGTCCACAATGGAAAAATGCGTGGTATCCATACCTTCCGAACGATGTACGAGCGTGTCGTTATTGCTGGCTGAATTCAGATCGATATCAGAAGCCAGGTAAGCTGCATGCTGCCTGCTTAACAAATGATTAACTGGTACCTCAACAAAATCACTGTCGCCCAGGTAATCGGCACGATCACGATATGCACGACGCATGGCTTCCACGATAAGGTGAATACGCTTTACTGAATCAAGTTGTTTCAGGTCGTACTCGGAAAGCATGTTGAATATCTGCGCCATGACAATACCACCTGATGAAGGCAGGGCCGCAGACGTGATGGTCTTGTCTTTATAGGTAAAGCGTACTGGCTCACGCTCAACAACACGGTATGCCGCCAGGTCTTCCATTGTCCAGATACCACCGGCATCGCGCACACCTCTGACCAGAGCCTCGGCTATTGACCCCTTGTAGAAACCGTCAAAACCCTTTGTTGCCAATTGTTGCAGCGTATTTGCCAGTTCCGGTTGCTTGATGAAGTAGCCTTTCTGGGGAACCTGGTCGTCCTGTAAAAATATTTCACTGGCAGCGATCGAGTTCTGCAGTGCTGACAAACGCCAGCCAGCCATCTTTTGATAATACTCATCCACAACGAATCCGTTCCTGGCCAGATCGATTGCAGGTTGCAATGTTTGAGTCAGGGATAGCTGCCCATAATTGTCCGCCAGGTGCACCAGGGCTGCAGCCTGTCCCGGAATGCCCGCGGCCAGAGCTCCATCAATTGACAAACTGTTATCGAACTTTCCCTCACTGTCCAGATACATATCACGATGAGCAGCAAACGGAGCTTTTTCGCGTCCGTCGATCATGACCTGCTTTTTGTTTTTGTGGTCATGCAACAACCAGAAACCACCACCCCCCATGCCGGAACTGTAGGGTTCAACAACAGACAATACTGCTGACACAGTGACAGCCGCATCATACGCATTACCGCCATTGCGCAGAATTTCAATTCCCGCTTTTGTGGCTGAAGGATGGGCACTGGCTACCGCAAATTCGCCGGCCGTTGACGGGCCAGAAAAAACCAGCAGTATTACAAAAACAAAAAGGCCCCGAAGAGGGGCCTTTGCAAATAGTGGTGAAACAGACATTTCCGATCAGGATTCAGCGGTAATACGATGATATTTATCCATCAACTCGTCTTCAGTTTCCTCGTGATCAGGATCTTTGGGTATACAGTCTACCGGGCAGACTTCCACACATTGGGAAGTTTCATAATGGCCAACGCATTCAGTGCACAGCTCAGGATCAATCTCATAGATTTCATCACCCTGTGAAATTGCACCATTCGGGCATTCAGGCTCGCACACATCACAGTTAATGCATTCGTCAGTAATTATCAAAGCCATTTATTATCTCCTGTGTATGACCCGTACTCTTCGTGAGCCACCTGGTAAATCAATTCAAATCAGTTAATTACAAAATTTAGTGTTTAATGCTTCAACCACTGCAGGATGCACAAACTCACTGACATCACCGCCGAGTTTCGCCACTTCCCGAATCAGGCTGGAAGAAATAAAAGTATATTTTTCCGCCGGCGTCAGGAAGATCGTTTCAATTTCAGGCGCCAGTTTGCGATTCATACCCGCTAACTGAAACTCGTATTCAAAATCCGAAACGGCTCGCAAACCTCGCAACACGACTGAAGCATTCTGCTGTTGTACGAATTCTACTAGCAGAATATCAAATGTCACTACTTCAACATTGTGGATATCCTGCAAAACGGTTTCAGCAAGTTTTTTGCGCTCATCCACATTGCATACCGGCTGTTTTCCGGCATTCGCCGCAACGCCGACTATCACCTTGTCAAAAAGACCGGAAGCACGACGCACCAGATCGGTATGTCCGTGAGTGATGGGATCAAATGTTCCCGGATAGACAACTGTAACCATATCGGGCCCGAATATTATTCAGAAATATTGGTAAATTCATTGATACATGACAATATGTTGTTCATCGGTTGTATTCAAGCAGACTAAAGGCCACCTGTCCTGCTTTTTTATCACGTTTAACCTCACAGTTTTTCGGTAATACCGGCAACTCCTGCCTGATATCCCGTTCTACGTAAATCTTTGTCCCGTGAGCAAGACAGTGGCCTGAAAACAGCATATCCAAGACTTTCTGTAACAGGTCGTCAGCAAAAGGCGGATCCAGAAAGACGATATCAAATGGCCGATCATGAGCCGACTGCTCATAACCTGACAGATAGGCTGTCGCCTTCCGGGCAACTATCGTTACTCGATCATTCACATTGAGTAACTGACTGTTTTCCTGCAACTGTCGAGTAACATTGCCCGATGCATCGACCATGGTGACATGATTTGCACCTCGCGAAACCGCTTCAAATCCCAGTGCACCACTACCAGCAAACAAATCGAGACAATGGCTGCCTGCAATATCATTACTCAGCCAGTTAAACAGGGTTTCACGCGTACGGTCGGCCGTCGGGCGCAGACCTCGCGCGTCCGGAAAGCGGATTTTACGCCCCCCCAGTTTGCCGGCAATCAGCCTGAGCGTATTACTGCTGGCAGGACGCCTCGCCATTATTCTTCCGTGACTTGCCCTACAACGATGGTGGACAACCTGTCAGTCAATACGCGCCGCTTGAATGCATCCTGTATCGCGTCAATGGTAACGGCGTTGACCTTGCTGACAAAGGTATCCAGATAATTCAGCGGCAACTGGTAAAAACCGATCATTGCCAGATATTCGACAATTTTACTGTTGCTTGATACACGCAATGGAAAACCACCTGTGATGTTTTGTCTCGATTTTTCCAGTTCTTCAGCGGACGGGCCGTTATTGATGTAAGCCCTCAATGTTTCAAGCACGACTTGTTCTGCTTCTTCGACCTGGCTGTTTTTGGTTTGCAGGCCAATGATAAAAGGACCCTGCCCACGCATCGGAGAAAAATGACTATAGGCACTGTAAGCCAGCCCACGCTTTTCACGGATCTCCTGTGAAATCATCGACACCAACCCACTACCGCCAAGCACATGATTACCGACATACAACGGGAAATAATCAGGATCGCCGCGACTTAACACCGGCATACCGATAAAAAGATGCGCCTGCTGGGAAGGAAAATTGATCTGTTTGCGAAGCAGTGACTTGTCCAGATCAACCTGAGGCAGCAGCGCAGCATGCTCTCCCTTGGGCAATCGACCAACAACCTGTTCAGCAAGCTTTTCAGCATGCTGACGATCTACCGCCCCTACTATAGCC
>JABDQZ010000033.1 GCA_013041975.1 Gammaproteobacteria bacterium | reverse complement strand
ATTTTTCTACTGATAGATTGGCAATGCGCGAGGTAACCAGGCTGGGTAATTCTTCCTCGTAACGCCCTATGGGGTGTCCGGTAAGATACAGTCCCAGCGTCTGTTTCTCACCCTGCAAACGAATGTCGTCATCCCATTCTTCCGACTCTGCGGGAACCACCTGCAAATCCGGCTGACTGACCGTACCGATATCATCCATACCGAACAGATCATTCTGCCCGGTGGATTGTAACGACTGGTGTTGTTCTGCCATTTTCAGCGCAAGCGGTAATTGTGCCATCAGGGTTGCCCTGTTGGCACCAAGCTGATCCAGAGCACCTGCCCTGATCAATGACTCGAGTACGCGACGATTAACTTTTTTCAGATCAATACGGTTGCAAAAATCAAATAAATCCTTGAATGCAGTCACCTGTTTGCGGGTTTCAACAATACTTTCTATGGCTGATTCACCCACACCCTTGATAGCACCCAGACCATAAACCACACGTCCATCATCATCGGTGGTAAACATGAACTCGGAATCATTGACCTGTGGTGGTTTGACTTCCAGTTTCATCGCCCGGCATTCTTCAATCAGCGTGACCACCTTGTCGGTATTATCCATATCAGCCGATAACACTGCAGCCATAAAGGCTGCCGGGTAATGGGCTTTCATCCACATGGTCTGGTATGAAACCAACGCGTAGGCAGCCGAATGCGACTTGTTAAAACCGTACCCGGCAAATTTTTCCATCAGGTCAAAAATGTATTTTGCCGTTTCTTCCTCAACGCCATTTTTAACGGCGCCTTCACAGAATATCTCGCCCTGCTTGGCCATTTCTTCCGGCTTTTTCTTACCCATGGCACGGCGTAACAGATCAGCGCCACCCAATGTATAACTTGCCAGCACCTGGGCGATCTGCATCACCTGTTCCTGGTAGAGAATCACACCGTAGGTTGGCTTGAGTATGGACTCCAGTTTGGGGTGTGGGTACACCACTTCCTGAACACCATGTTTACGGGCGATAAAGTCGTCCACCATTCCTGAACCGAGTGGCCCGGGACGGTACAGGGCAACAAGAGCGGTAATATCTTCAAAGCAGTCAGGTTGCAACTTGCCGATCAGCTCTTTCATACCGCGGGATTCAAGCTGGAATACTGCTGTGGTTTCACAACGCTTGAGAAGATCGAATGATGCCTTGTCATCAACAGGAATCTTATTGATCTCTATCGGCTCTTCACCGGCAGCCAACAGGTCACGATTGGCATTTTTTAGCGCCCAGTCAATAATGGTCAGCGTTCTGAGTCCAAGGAAGTCAAACTTGACCAGACCAACGGCTTCAATATCGTTTTTGTCGTATTGGGTGACGAGGTTGGCACCTCCGGGTTCGCAGTACAATGGCGAGAAGTCAGTCAGAAGCGTAGGTGAAATGACCACACCACCGGCATGTTTGCCGGCATTTCTGGCAACACCTTCGAGCATGCGTGCCATGTTAAGCAGTTCAGTCACTTCCTCATTATTTTCATAGGCCTGTTTAAGCTCTTCGCTCTCTTCCAGCGCCTTGTCGAGGGTGATGCCGATGTCCATCGGAATCATCTTGGCAACACGATCAGTAAAACCGTAGGGATGGCCCAGTACACGCCCTACATCACGAACTACCGCCTTGGCTGCCATGGTACCGTAGGTAATAATCTGGGATACCGAGTTCCTGCCATATTTTTGAGCAACGTAATCAATAACAAGATCACGTTTATCCATGCAGAAGTCGATATCGAAGTCAGGCATGGATACGCGTTCGGGATTGAGGAATCGCTCGAACAGCAGCTCATGTTCAATGGGATCAAGATCGGTAATTTTCAGTGCGTAAGCGACCAGTGAGCCAGCACCCGAGCCACGACCGGGACCCACCGGTACATCGTTATCTTTTGCCCATTGGATAAAGTCGGCAACAATCAGGAAGTAGCCAGGAAACCCCATCTGGTTGATAACGTCCAGTTCGATCTGCAGGCGCTCTTCATAAGCTTGTCTATGCTCTTCGCGCTCCTTTTCGTCCGGAAAAATCTGTTCAAGTCTTAACTTTAGGCCTTTCTTGGATTCTTCTGAAAAAAACTGTTCTTCTGTCTGTCCTTCAGGAATCGGAAAATCCGGCAGAAAGTTTTTTCCCAGCGTTAAGTCAATGGAACATCGCTTGGCGATTTCGATGGTGTTTGCTATTGCTGACGGGATATCAGCAAAAAGCTCGATCATTTCCCGGGGCGTTCTCAAATATTGCTCATCGCTGTAATCTTTTGGACGACGGTTGTCATCCAGCGTTCTTCCCTGATTGATACAGACACGGACTTCATGAGACTGGAAATCTTTCTGCTTGAGAAAACGTACATTGTTGGTCGCAACAACAGGAACTTTATGCGTTGAAGCCAGTTTTACCGAACCATAAACATTTTCTTCATCCTGTGGATGTCCGGTACGTTGCAACTCGAGGTAATAGTTGTCACCGAAAACCTCCAGCCAGTGCTTGAGACGGGCTTCGGCCAGATCATCATTACCACTGACAATGGCCCGACCTACATCACCATCAGCCGCAGCAGATAAAGCAATGAGTCCTTCCGTGGTTTCAGCTGTCAACCACTCGTAATCAAGCAAGGCCTTACCCAGGTGCTGGCCTTCAACATAGCCTCTTGAAATCAGGCGCGTGAGGTTTTTATAGCCGACCGTGCTTTTTACCAGCAGTACCAGGCTGAAAGGATTGGTCACATCTTCCTTATCCTGAATCCAGACGTCGGCCCCTACGATGGGTTTTACGCCAGCCCCGAGTGCAGCCCGATAGAATTTGACCATGGCAAACAGATTGGCACGATCGGTCAACGCCACTGCAGGAGAACCCATCTCTGCCAGGGCTGACATCAGCGGCTTGATACGCACAGTGCCATCCACCAGTGAATATTCGGAATGGATATGAAGGTGTACGAACTGGTCACTCATCGCTATCAGACAGCCTCCAGAATGCGTTTTACCGGACCAAAAGAGCGACGGTGGATTTCAGTTATTCCGAGTGAGTTCAGCGCTTCCATGTGTACTTTTGTCGGATAGCCTTTGTGTTTTGCCAGTCCATATCCCGGATAAAGATTATCCATATCAACCATCTCGTGATCCCGTGCCACCTTGGCGATGATGGATGCGGCGCTGATGCAGTCAACCAGGTTGTCACCGCCGACAATAGCTTCAGCGCTGCATTGCAAATCCGGAACACGGTTTCCATCTATCAGTGCATGATGCGCTGCAACCTCAAGCCCCTCAACAGCCCTTTTCATTGCCAGCATAGAGGCATGAAGAATATTAAGTTCATCGATTTCATCGACATCAGCGCGTGCAATACACCAGCTCAATGCCTTTTCACGAATCTCAATATTTAGTATTTCGCGTTTTTTTTCAGAAATTTTTTTCGAATCACGCAAACCTGCTATCGGATGGTCCGGATCAAGAACCACAGCAGCAGCTATCACCGGTCCTGCCAGTGGTCCCCTGCCAACTTCATCGACACCGCAAACGATTCTTTCTGTCATTTTTTCACCAGATCCAGTACTGCCTTGGCTGCTTCATCAATATTGTTTTGTTCAAGTTCCAGTTTCATCTTCGAGAAAGTCTCAATGATGTCATGGCGTTTTGTACGATTGGTAAACCAGGTAAGCACATGCTTGGCCAATATATCAGGCTGGCATTTTTCCTGGAATAATTCAGGTACGATTTCCCGGCCAGCCAGAATATTAGGCAAGGCTATATAAGGTGTTTTAACCAGCCCCAGCTTGAAGGTAATGAAATGGGTTAACCAATGTACTTTGTATGCAACGACCATGGGCTTTTTATAAAGCATGGCTTCCAGTGTTGCCGTACCGGATGCCAGCAACACTACATCAGCAGCTGCCAGCACTTCACGTGATTGGCCATCAAAAAAACGTATATCCAGAATTTTATGTTCGGTCGATAATTGCGACATGAAATAGTCCTGGATACGTGGAGTGACCAGAGGAACGAGCACCACCAGCTGGTCATTTTTCTGCGCAACCCGTTTCGCTGTATCCAAAAAATCGTGAGTCAGTTGCTCGACTTCAAAGAGTCGACTGCCCGGTAACAGCGCTAAAGTAGGACGATCAGCTGGTATCCCAAGCTGCTCACGAATGATATTTTTATCGGGAATATCCTTCAGTTCATGTCCCAGGGGATGTCCACCAAATAAAGCATTTACCTGATGTTTGTTTAATAACGGCACCTCGAATGGAAACAGGCTTATGACAAGATCGACAGCTTTTCTAAGCGTTTTGACACGACCTTCCCGCCATGCCCATATAGAAGGACAGACATAATGCACGGTGGGCACACCCAGCTTGTGCAGCGTATTCTCAAGACCCAGATTAAAATCCGGTGCATCGATTCCAATAAAGATATCAGGCGGAAACTCGCTCCAGCGTTTGACCAGGTTCTTGCGAATTTTCAGCAGCCCGGGTAAATGTTTGAGAACTTCAACAATCCCCATCACTGACAGCTTTTCCATGGGAACCAGGCTTTTAAGGCCTTCAGCAGTCATTTTTTTACCACCAACACCCTCAAAATGAACCTCTGGATCGAGCTTTTTAATAGCGGCCATCAGGTGACTGCCGAGTTGATCCCCGGAAGGCTCTGCCGCAACAAGACCGATATACTTCATATTTCCCTAACGAATAATGCTACGGGTACAACTATTTAGAAATTCACTGATCACAACAGCCTCACCATTGTGCCGGGCAAGGTCCGCCAGTTCTGTCTTGGCCTGTTCAAGCGGCAGGCCGGATTTATAAATCAGCTTATAGGCACTCAGGATATTTTTTAGTTGTTGTTCTGAAAAACCACGACGCTTGAGACCTTCCTTGTTGATGCCGTGGGGTTTGGCGGGTTGGCCTCCCAACATGGTAAATGGCAACACATCTTTGGCAATGGCACTACCCATAGCGGCAAAACAGTGAGCTCCGATCCGGCAAAACTGATGAACGATGGTAAAGCCGCCGAGTATTGCCCAGTCTTCAACATGAACATGACCACCCAGTGAAGCCGCATTGGCAAGAATGGTGTGGTTGCCAACCTGACAATCATGAGCCACATGGGTATAAGCCATTAACAGGTTATCGCTGCCAATTCTTGTTGTCACAGCATCCTGGGATGTACCACGATTCAAGGTGACATATTCGCGAATGACATTACGGTCACCTATTTCAAGAAAGGATTCTTCCCCTGCATATTTTTTGTCCTGCGGATCTTCACCAATACTGGAAAACTGCAGGATCTTGTTGTCTTCGCCAACACGCGTTGACTGTTTAATCACCACATGGGAAGCAATACTGGTACCACGGCCAATACTGACATCAGGACCAATAACCGAGAAAGGGCCGATACTGACGTCATCGGCAATTTCTGCACTATCATCGATAATGGCTGAAGGGTGAATCAAGATCAGACTTCCCGTGATGTACACATGATTTGGGCCGTAGAAACCACTTTGCCTTCAACTTTAGCTTCGCAATCAAAAGTCCAGATATTCATACGCCGTTTTATCAACTTTGCATGAAGCTCAAGTTGGTCGCCCGGAGAAACCATGCCTTTGAAACGAACCTTGTCGATTCCGACAAAATAATACAGTGACTCTTTGCCGCCTACATCTTCAGGTGCCGTTTCCATGGCCAGCAACGCTGTGGCCTGGGCAAGAGCCTCAACAATGAGCACTCCCGGCATAACCGGTTTCACAGGGAAATGTCCCTGAAAGAAGGGTTCATTAAAGGAAACATTCTTATAGCCTGTCAAATACTCTCCTGGCTGGTAATCCGTGACGCGGTCAATCAACATGAAAGGATATCTGTGCGGCAACAGTTCGAGTATTTTCTTTATATCCATGTCCATTCCCATATCCAATCAAGTTTTCCCGTTTTCAAGTTGTTTTAACCTTCTGGCGATATCATCAAGCTGCCTTAACCGGACCATATTCTTTGACCAATCACAGTGAGGCATGGCCGGCATATTACCGGTATATTGGCCTGGAGACGAGATCGATTTTGTAACAATGGTCATGGCTGATATATGTACATTATCAGCAATTTCCAGATGCCCAATAATGCCTGAACAACCGCCGATGGTACAACCACTTCCGATACTGGTCGAACCGGCGATTGCTGTCGACCCGGCAATCGCGGTATTGGCTCCGATATGTACATTGTGGGCAACTTGAATAAGGTTATCGAGTTTGACACCATCTTCGATGATTGTGTCATTGATAGCACCGCGATCGACGGCTGTATTGACTCCAATCTCTACGTCATTGCCGATGCGGACACCGCCAGTCTGGGGAATTTTTACCCAGCGTCCATTATCAGAAGCAAAACCAAAACCATCACCACCAATGACAGACCCTGACTGGAACAAACAACGCTTGCCGGTGCTGATGTCATCATAGAGAGTCACATTCGCACACAGCCTGGTATCTGTTCCCAGCGTACAGTCTTTACCGATAACTGAGCCAGCCCCAATGAATACGCCGTCATCAATAACAACATTTTCACCAATGACTACATTGGCTTCAATACGAGCCGCCGTAGAAATATATGCGGATGCAGCGATTATTGCATTCGGGTGAATACCCGCAGAAAATTGCGTTTGCTCCGATGCTAGGTATGAAGCAATTAATGCATAGGCAAGGTAAGGATTATCAGTGACCAGCCTGTTAACTACATGACAATCAGCTACAAAATCATCATGCAGAATAACAGCTGATGCGTGGGTATGCTGCAATTGTAACCGGTAGCGCCTGTTAGTCAGAAAGGCAATATCACCTTGCTGCGCATCAGACAGCGTGCTGACACCGGAAATGATAGTAGAACCATCACCTTCCAGTCTGGCACCCGTAATTTCAGCAAGCTCCGAAAGAGTAGCCTGCACCTTCAGAAACCCACTAAGTCTGCCTTATTTTCCGGACTTCATGCGATCCAGAACCAGTTGCGTAATGTTGGAACGCTTGCTGGCATAAATAACACTAGGCTTTTCCAGAACGATATCGTAGTTATTATCTTTTGCTACAGAAATAATCAGTTCTGCAATCTGCTTTCTGATCTTGAGCAGTTCCTGGTTTCTTTTCAGCGCGATATCTTCATTAAAGGCATCTTTTTCATTTTTTAATTCACGACCGCGTTTACGGATATCCTTTTCCAGCTTCAGGACTTCTCCCTCACTCATTACGGCTGCATCACGCTGCTTTTTCTCAACCAGGGTATTGAGCTGCTTATTCTGGGCGATCAGTTTCTGTTTGCGTGGCAGGAATTCTTTTTCAAGTTTTTTCAACAATTCAGCTGTCAGCGGTGACTTGTCCAGCAGAACTGCGCCGTCAACATAACCAATCTTGTATTCTGCTGCCTGAGGAGCGCTGAAAACCAGAAGCATGAAAAGAGCAGTAATAGATAAGGTTATTCTTTTTAAAATCATTCAATTTATCCTCAAAAGGTTTGTCCAAGATTAAACTGGAAAGTTTCAGTTTCATCACCGGCTTCATCGTTAAGTGGTTCAGCAATGCTGAAACTCAGTGCGCCAATGGGTGATAACCAGGCAGCCGCAATACCGACAGAAGTTCGCAGATCATCAAAGTCAGGATCTCCCACATTGGTATTGAATACGTTACCAACATCAAGAAAAACTCCCAGACGGGCGGTATCCTTGAATGCATCAATCGGCGGTGGAAACAAAAGTTCTGCATTTCCGACAATTCTCATATTACCACCCAGTGGGTCCTGTTCAGCGGAACTATCTTTTGGCCCAAGGCTATTGGACTCAAATCCCCTGACAGAGCGTGGCCCACCTGCATAATAACTTTCAAAAAACGGATATTGTCCAGTATCCCCGTAAGTGTCACCGTAACCCACATCAGCATTCAAGGCCAATGTAAAAACTTTGGACAAAGGGAAATAATGTTTGTTCCTGTAATTTAATTTATAGTATTCAAGATCACTGCCTGGAATGGCTATTGACGCGGATATTCTCTGCAAACCACCACGTGTAGGGAATATAGCTGTATTTCTGGAATCATGACTCCAGGAGGCTCCCAGTAAAAAATCCAGGTAACTGTCGCCATAGGTACTAACAAAATTCCTGATTTCCGGGGAAGCCAGGGTACCCAGTATAAAATCAGTGTTACGAACATCAAAAGTAAAACGCACCCTGTCGAATTCATTCGTTGGGATACCAAAGGAAACACCTCCGGTAAAGGTGTCTGTAACATAATCCGAAGAAGTCAGCTCATCATAGTCCGTTTCACGGTATTCGATGTTAAAACCACGGCTAACACCATCAATTGTGTAATAGGGGTTAAGGTATGACAGCTGATATTGCGTGTTAACCTCACTGTTATCAAATGCCAGCGTTACCTGTTTACCGGTGCCAAAAAAGTTTTTCTCAGTGACGCTGGTGTTGAATACGATACCCTGAGACTGTGAATAACCGATACCGGCAAGCAATGCGCCTGAAGATTTTTCCTTGACCTTGACATCAACATCCACCTGGTCAGTTGTACCTGGAACTGCCGGTGTCTCAATCGTGACATCTTCAAAATAACCTAGACGCTGCAGACGCTCACGCGATCCTTTCACTTTTTCGCTGGCATACCAGCCGGATTCCATCTGGCGAATCTCACGACGAAGGACCTGGTCACGCGTTCTGTCATTGCCACTGATATTGACCCTTCTGACATAAACGCGTTTGCCGGGGTCAACGTAAAAAGTGACAGCCACGCTTTTTTCCTTTTCATCGATATCCGGAATGCTGTTAACGTTGGCAAAGGCATAACCATTATCGGCCAGCTTCTTATTGATACGGTCAGAGCTTTCAACAACATCTTTACGGGAAAAAACCATTCCACGGGTTAAATGAATGAGAGGAAAAAATTCTTCCTTGGCCAAGACAAAGTCTCCCGCGAGCTTGATATCATTGATGGTAAATACTTCGCCTTCGTCAATATTAATAGTGATGTAGATATCCTTTTTATCGGGAGAAATACTCACCTGGGTAGAGGTGATCTTGAAATTGATATAACCACGATTAAGGTAGTAAGACCGCAGGGCTTCCATATCGGCCGCCAGTTTTTGACGCGAGTACTGGTCAGACTGATCCAGAAGATTCCACCAGCTTGCCTGGCCCAGCTTGAACTGTTCAAAAAGTTCCTCTTCTTCAAATGCCTTGTTACCAACGATGTTGATCGTTTTGATTTTGGCTGAATCGCCCTCAATGATGCTGATGCGAATCGCCACCCGGTTTCTTTCCAGGGGTGTAACCGTTGAAGTCAGTTCAACCGCATATTTGCCTTCACTGAAAAACTGGCGCCGCAACTCCTGTTCAATTTTATCCAGTACGGAACGATTGAACGTTCTACCTTCAGCCAAACCGATCTCTTTCAAACCAGCAAGCAGAGCCTCGGTCTCGATCGATTTGTTACCCTTGATTTCGATTTCAGAAATAGCCGGACGTTCCTGCACAAAAACAACCAGCACGTCGGCTTCATATTCAAGTTTGATATCCTTGAAGAATCCTGACTTATATAGTGATTTGATAATTTCTGCCGTATCTTCTGACTGCACTTTCTGGCCGATCTTGACAGGAAGGTTATTGAAGACGGTTCCGGCTGAAATACGCTGCAACCCTTCAACCCGAATATCCTTAATAAGCAACTCAGCTGCGCTGAGATTGACAGCGACAAGAGAAGCAAGGAAGGAACACAGGACAATGGTTTTGCTGAAATAATTATTATTCATAATATGTTTTAAAAACAAATAGTTAAAACAACTTCTTAAACTAAATTATTGAAAATATTGAGCTTTGCTGGGCTGAGTATAAAGCAAATACCGGGTGAATCCTAATAGTTCAAAGCATTAATTAAAGAAGCGGTTTAAGTCTACATAGAACGCAACTCCCATCAGCGCGATCAACAGCGCAAAACCGATTCTCTGCCCCTGCTCAATAAAACTCTCTGACAACGCACTGCCCTTGATCGCTTCAAGCAAGAAGAAAAAAAGATGCCCTCCATCCAGTACGGGTATTGGTAACAGGTTCAACACACCAAGACTGATACTCACAATCGCCAGAAACTTGAGAAAATACATATAACCAATACTGGCTGACTTGCCCGCAGTTTGCGCAATGGTGATCGGCCCACTCAAATTATTCACCGAAGCCTCACCAATGAGGATTTTTCCCAGCACCTTCAGGGTAAGCACACTGAAATCCCAGGTTTTTTCAACAGAAAGCTTTAAAGCATCCAGCGGCCCATAACGCTCTCTGGCCTGATATTGATCTAAGAATCCTTCAGGTATCTCGGCAGCCGCGCCAATGCGTCCGATTTTTTTATCACCCGATTCCACCATGGCAGGTATCAAAGTCGTGCTGAATACCTGTCCGTTTCTTTCATAGTCAACGGCTAAGGATCTCTCCGGATTGTCACGAATAATATCAACCCAGTCAGACCAGCTGCTGATAGCCTGCTGTTTGGCTTGCAGTATTCTGTCACCTGCTTCAAAACCTGCCTGAGCAGCGGGTTCTCCTGCCAGCACCTGACCAATGACCGCTGGCAGCACCGGTGAAAATGGCTTGATGCCCAGTTGATCAAGTAATTTAATTTTTGTATTTTCTGTATCGACTGTGGACAGGTTCAGCTGTGCATTTCTGTTGAATCCCTCCTGGTCTCGAACAGCTATCTTTATGGAGTCTGTTTCAATCGCCCCGGCCAGAAACGCGTACACCGTATTTTCCCAAGTGGCCGTTTTGCGTGTACCGACTTCAGCAATTTGATCACCGGGCATCAGACCTGCCTCAGCTGCAGGCGAGTCAGGAATTATCTCGCCGACAATGGGTTTTAGCCCCGTATCACCGATAACGAAAATCAGCCAGTAGGTCAGAATGGCAAAAATGAAGTTGAATAATGGCCCGGCAACCACAATGGCACTGCGCACTTTCAGGCTTTGACGATTAAAGGCGCGGTGCAACTCTTCTTCAGCGACCGGCTCTTCCCTTTCATCCAGCATTTTGACATATCCGCCCAGAGGAATAGCGGCAACTACATATTCGGTATCATCAACCTTGCCTTTCCTGCTCCACAGGGGTTTGCCAAAACCAATCGAGAAGCGCAGGACTTTTACGCCGAGTTTGCGAGCCACCCAGAAATGTCCAAATTCATGGATACTGATCAGAATCGCCAGGGCAGCAATAAATGCCAGTAGAGTAAAAGGTAATGAACCCATTAATGTTTCCATCCGGTAATGAAATTGCCAGCCATGATTCTGGCCTTTGAATCGACTTCCAGCAAATGTTCTATTGAATCTGAATCTTCCGATTCGATAGCTGCCAGTACTTTTTCATTAATAGCAGCGATATCCATAAAACCGATTTTAGCATCCAGAAATGCCTGCACTGTCACTTCGTTGGCGGCATTCAGTATAGCTGGGGCTGAATCCTTTTCTTTCAAGGCCTCAAATGCCAGGCGCAGGCATGGAAAACGCTGATAATCGGGTTCAACAAAATCCAGTCGTGCCACCTCGAAAAGATTCAATTTCTCTACGCCAGACTCTATGCGTTCAGGCCAGGCCATCGCATGAGCAATCGGGGTACGCATATCCGGATTGCCCATTTGAGCAAGCACCGAGCCATCACTGTATTCAACCATGGAATGAATAACGCTCTGCGGATGCACAACCACATGAATATCGTCAGGGCTGACATCAAACAGCCAGCGAGCCTCAACCACTTCAAGCCCCTTGTTCATCATGGTGGCGGAATCCACTGAAATTTTTTTGCCCATATCCCAGTTTGGATGAGCCACAGCCTGCGCAGGCGTCACCTTCATCAGTGCTTCAGCTGACGCATGAAGAAATGGCCCACCTGAAGCAGTCAGCATTAAGCGTGTTACACCCATGGCGTGCAAATCACCTGAGGAACCTGCCGGAAGACACTGATAAATAGCGTTATGTTCACTATCAATAGGCAGTATCTGCGCATTATTCTGACGCGCTGTTTCAATAAACAAATGCCCGGAAAGCACCAGCGCCTCCTTATTTGCCAGCAACAGTTTCTTTCCTGCCTTAACAGTGGCGAGTGCAGGCTTGAGCCCGGCGGCTCCGACAATGGCCGCCATTACCATGTCATTTTTTTCCAGCGCTGCCACCTGATCCAGGGCATCTGTCCCGGCAAGTACTTCCGGGCAGTTTACCTTGCAGGTTTGCTTCAGGCGTACTGCAAGCTCCGCAGCACAATCATCATCAGCCATAACCACATAGTCAGGACTGAATTCCATGCATTGAGATAGCAGGCCTTCGACATCACGGTTTGCGGCCAGAGCAATGATATTAAATCGTGTCGGGTGCTGTCGACAGATATCCAGCGTGCTAAGACCGATGGAACCGGTGGACCCAAGGATAGTAATATTTTGCTTTTCCACCTTCACAAGGCACTGCCATCAATCAGGGTAAGACCGAGCAGGTAAACTGGAGCGGCTGCAATGACACTGTCGATACGGTCATAAATACCACCATGACCCGGAAGAATCTTTCCACTGTCCTTGACTCCTCTCTGGCGTTTAATTCGGCTTTCAAACAGATCTCCACCGACTGAAATAAAGGCTACCAACATCGACAGTATTGACAAAAAGAAGGGATTAACCGCCTTAAAATAGTCATGAGAGGTTAAAAACCAGCCAAACACGGCAACTCCGATCAATCCGCCAATCACGCCTTCCCATGACTTCCCCGGACTGACCTTTGGAGATAGTTTATGCTTGCCAAACTGTCTGCCAGCAAAATAGGCACCAGTGTCAGCGATCCAGATCATCAGCAGTAAAGCCATGACCAGGTGAGAACCATAAGCTTCAATCGCATGAATCTGAACCACGGAGAACCAGGCTACAAAAAGTAATGCCAGACCAATCAACAACCCCGGATAAAATACACCCTGATGGGGTTCCAGTTCTGAGCGCTGCACAATCAGCCATAAAGTCAATCCAGCCCAGGTTGCTGAAACAACCAGTAGCAGCAGTTGGTAATCCAGCATCTGACCAGAACTGTAGGCCAGTAACATCAACAACAGACTGGTAATGGCAAAAGCTGTCTGGCGTAACCCTGAAAGGCCGCAGAGCATACCCCATTCATGGGCAGCAACTGCGATCACGCCCATCATCACAAAAGCAAACACTTCATGACTGGCAAACAGCACCACCCACAAAGCCAGAGGAGCGAGTATTAAGGCAGTCAGAACCCTTTGTTTCAACATTCAGTCTTCTCCTGCAAGCTGTTCACCGGTTTTGCCAAAACGACGCTGACGCCCAGCGAAGTCATTCAGTGCCTGCTGATAAGCTGCTTCGTTGAAATCCGGCCATAATACGGGCGTAAAATACAATTCTGCATAAGCAGCCTGCCAGAGAATGAAATTACTGATGCGCAAATCACCGCCGGTGCGAATGAAAAGGTCCACCTCAGGTAAATCAGCAAATGACAGCGACTTCCTGATAGTCTCTTCATTGATATCACCAGGATCGAGTTGTCCTTTGTTAACATCCTCAGCAAGTTTTCTGACTGACTGAGTAATATCCCAGCGCCCACCATAATTGGCAGCAATCTGCAGAATCAAGCCTGTATTTTCTGCCGTCTTGTCTTCAGCCTGTTGAATCTGTTTCTGCAATTTATCACTAAATGCAGTCCGGTCACCGATAATTTTCAGACGCACGTTGTTTTTATGGAGTTTTTTTACCTCACTTTTCAGTGCCGTCATGAACAGTTCCATCAGCATACTGACTTCTTTTTCAGGGCGCTGCCAGTTTTCGCTACTGAAAGCAAAAAGGGTTAATACCTCTACGCCCTGTTTGACAGAATATTCCACCGATGAGCGAACTGATTTGACGCCGGCCCTGTGGCCGGCATGACGCGGCTTTCCCTGGCGCTTTGCCCAGCGACCATTGCCATCCATGATAATGGCAACGTGACGGGGAGTTGTGATATGTGTAGTCACAGTCATTGTGCTTGTGTCATCTCGACCATGGAGAGAGCTAATATTCGCAGCAGTTTCAGCTTCGCTGTTCTCACGGTTCTCGGCAAGCTCGAGATGACAACTAATCCGGCTTTCCCTAGATGGACATCAAGTCTTCTTCTTTGACTTTAAGAACTTCGTCAATCTCTTTGACATGCTGATCTGTCAGCTTCTGGATAATTTCCTGGCCGCGGCGCTCATCATCTTCGGAAATCATTTTTTCCTTGACCATATCCTTTAGGTCGCTATTGGCATCGCGACGAATGTTTCGAATGGCTACTTTGCTATGCTCAGCTTCGGCTCGGACCACCTTGATCAGGCTTTTGCGACGTTCTTCTGTCAGTGGCGGCATTGGAATACGGATAATGGTGCCCGCCGTATTCGGGTTCAGGCCAAGATCAGACTCCAGAATAGCTTTTTCGACTGGTCCAACCATATTCTGTTCCCATGGCTGCACCATCAGGGTACGGCCATCTTCAACCGAGACATTGGCTACCTGTTTCAAAGGTGTGTCAGAACCATAGTAGGAAACTGACAGATGATCCAGCAAGCTTGGATGTGCACGCCCGGTTCTTACTTTTGCCAGCTCGTTCTGCAGTGCTTCCACGCTCTTTGCCATGCGCTTCGCAGCATCTTGTCTTATATCGTCAATCATTACAGTCTGTACTCTTTATTAACTTACCAGTGTACCGAGAGATTCTCCCTGAATCAGTTTCATCAAGGCACCTTCGTTAAAGATGTTCGTTACTCTCAATTTCATTGCATTGTCACGGCACAGGACAATCGCCGTGGTATCCATGACTGCCAGTTTTTCAGCAATCACCTGATCATAGCTCAAAGCATCATACATGGTCGCCGAAGGGTCTTTCAGCGGATCTGCCGTATAAACACCATCGACCTTTGTTGCCTTGATCAAGACATCGGCATTCAGCTCAACGGCTCGCAGGCTCGCTGCGGAATCAGTGGTAAAATAAGGATTACCCGTTCCAGCAGAAAGAATCGCCACCTTGCCCTCCTGCATGGCATTTATCGCTCCTCTCTGCGTGAAAGTTTCACACACATCAGGCATATCCAGCGCCGACATCACAACGGCGGAACAATCAATTTTTTTCAGTGCATCGCCCATCGCCAGTGAATTCATCACGGTAGCAAGCATGCCCATATGGTCGCCCGTTACGCGGTTCATACCGCCCTGCGCCAAACCAGCTCCCCGGAAAATATTACCACCGCCGATGACGATAGCAACCTGCACACCTGTTTCAACAATTTCCTTTACTTCACTGGCCAGACGGTAAATGATTTTGGGCTCGATTCCGTAATCACCACCCCCCATCAACGCTTCGCCGCTAAGTTTTAAAAGTATTCTTTTGAAAGCTGGTTGTGTCATCGGTTCAATTATTCTCCAGTCTGTAAATTCAGTATAAATTGCTGACAAAAAAATGTCTGGAACAATTTTAACTCCGGCATCCTGCCTTCGCCTTTCAGGCCGGCTTAAACTGGTCCGAAGGGGACGGCACATGGATGTGCCGGACAAAAAAATGCCGCCTTGCGGCGGCATTATCGATTGAGGCTTAGTCGCCTTTGACCTGAGCCATTACCTCGGCTGCAAAGTCTTCCTTTTTCTTCTCAATGCCTTCGCCCACTTCAAAACGGGTAAAAGAAGCAACAGAAGCATTGGCAGAACCCAGCAGCTTGCCAACTGTCTGATCCGGATCCTTGACAAATGGCTGACCCACCAGGGTAATTTCAGCCAGGTATTTCTTCAGTCGACCGGTAACCATCTTCTCGATGATATTGTCAGGTTTACCCGACTCTTTGGCCTGGGCAGCAAAAATATCCTTTTCCTTGTCGATCGCTTCCTGGGGAACCTGCTCTTCGGAAACACACAGGGGATTGGTCGCTGCAACATGCATCGCAACATCCTTGCCCAGTTCATCGTTACCATCAACGAGATCAACGATTACGCCAATTTTCACGCCATGACGGTAGCTGCTGACAGCACCATTGGCATTCATGCGTTCGAAACGACGCACGTTCATGTTCTCACCGATTTTGGAAACCAGGGCCTGACGTGCTTCTTCGATGGTCGTTTCTTCACCGTCGTGCAATGACAGCGCCATCAGCGCTTCAACATCAGCAACGTCAGATGCCAGGACCCGTTCAGCAACAGCATCAGCGAAATTGGTGAAATTGTCATCTTTGGCAACAAAATCGGTTTCACAGTTAACTTCAACCATCACTGCTTTTTTATTGTCTGCGGAATGCTTGATAATAATCAGGCCTTCTGCAGCAGTACGACCGGCTTTTTTCTCAGCCTTGGCAGCACCAGACTTACGCATCAGCTCAATCGCTGCATCGATATCACCACCAGTTTCAGTCAGGGCTTTTTTGCATTCCATCATGCCAGCGCCAGTGCGCTCGCGCAGTTCTTTAACCAGAGAGGCAGTAATTGCCATTGGAAAATCCTCTTAAAATTCAGTATTCAAAATGTAACGAAGGAACAGGCTGTCATCGTTGACAGGCTGTTCCTTCAGGTTCAGTTTTAGGACTTAGGCTTCTTCAGAAGACGCTTCAGGTTTTGCCCCACCGGCAACCTGGGCGGCAGTCGCCCGGCCTTCCAGTACAGCGGCAGATGCGCCCATGACATAAAGCTGAATAGCGCGAATCGCATCATCATTGCCAGGAATCACATAATCAACGCCATCAGGCTCGTTGTTGGTATCAACAACACCGATAACAGGAATGCCCAGCTTGTTGGCTTCGGCGATAGCGATTTTTTCGTGGCCGACATCAATAACGAACAGTGCGTCAGGCAGGCCGTTTATATCCTTGATACCACCCAGACTGCGTGAAAGTTTTTCCATTTCGCGACGCAGACCCAGTGCTTCTTTCTTGTTGAAACGGGTGTCCATGGAGCCATCTTCAGCCATAGATTCAAGATCTTTCAAACGCTTGATAGATTGTTTAATGGTTTTGAAGTTGGTCAGCATGCCACCCAGCCAGCGATGGTTGACGTAAGGCATGTTGCAACGTTCCGCCTCTTCACGAATGGTATCGCGGGCTGAACGCTTGGTACCGACAAATAGAATCTTTCCGCCGTTTGATGCCAGTTTTCCGACGAAATTCATGGCATCCTTGTATAAAGGCAGCGTTTTTTCCAGATTGACGATATGAATCTTGTTACGATGACCGAAAATGAACGGAGACATTTTCGGGTTCCAATAGCGGGTCTGATGCCCGAAATGTACGCCTGCTTCAAGCATCTGGCGCATGGTTACTGTACTCATTGTTTACTCCAACAATAGGGTTAAGGCTTCCACAGATTCTGTCCGGGAAACCTTCTAGAAGGCACCCAACCCGGGCATGTCGATCTGTGTGTGGATTTCCTCAAAAACTGTAAAGTTTCAAGGTTTGTTATTCGCATTGCGATAACAGGCGGCGTTTTATACCATAGACAGTCTTTGGCTACAACGATCTGAAGCCAAATCAGCACTAAACTGGAAACTACATGAGCATAATTATAAAAAGCCCGGAAGAAATGGACAAAATGCGCGTCGCAGGCAGGCTGGCGGCTGAAGTTCTGGAAATGATCGGGGAACATGTCCAAGCAGGCATTACCACCGATGAACTGGACAAAATCTGCCACGATTACATCATCAACGAGCAACAGGCCGTTCCTGCCCCGCTGAATTATCGCGGTTTCCCAAAATCCATCTGCACTTCTGTCAATCACCAGGTATGCCATGGCATTCCGGGCGATAAAAAACTCAAAAAAGGCGATATCGTTAACATCGATATCACCGTCATCAAGGACGGATTCCATGGCGACACCAGTAAAATGTTTTTCGTTGGCGAACCCTCTGTAATGGCCCGGCGGCTGGTCAATATCACCCGCGAAGCCATGTTCAAGGGTATCGACCTGGTAAAACCGGGTATTCACCTTGGTGACATCGGCCATGCCATTCAGCAGTATGTAGAACAGAATCATTATTCCGTGGTACGTGAATACTGTGGCCATGGCATCGGCCGCGGCTTTCACGAAGACCCCCAGGTTTTACATTACGGCACACAGGGAACAGGAACGACCCTGCAGGAAGGCATGTGTTTTACCATCGAGCCGATGGTCAATACCGGAAAACGTCATGTGAAACTGCTTCCTGATCAGTGGACGGTGGTGACCAAAGACCGCAGCCTTTCTGCCCAGTGGGAACACACCATTCTGGTCACTCGTGACGGCCATGAAATCCTCACCCTTCGTGATGAAGAAAAATCCGCACTGGAACAGGTAGGCTGATTACAAATGCAAAATGCGCTAGCAACCGCTGACCTGCTCAGTGATGATGACCTTCCCGGTGTTGATGACAGCATTGCCGAATTTAAACAATGCATTGCTGATTTCCATACCGCCCTGCAGTCAGCCTTTGTCGCCAGTATTGGTGACGATTCAGTTGATATCCGCTACCTCATTGCTCTGCGGGCCAGCTTTACCGACGGCATCCTGCAACAGGCCTGGAAACGCCATATTCCGGACAACCTCGAAGCCAGCCTGATTGCTGTTGGTGGTTATGGTCGTGGTGAACTGCATCCGGCTTCAGACATTGATTTGATGATTCTGCTGGCATCTGAAGAAGATGAGGCGACCAAGCGGTCCCTCGAACAGCTACTGATGTTTTTGTGGGATATTGGACTGGAAGTCGGGCATAGCGTGAGAACATTTCAGGAGTGCATTACCGAAGCTGAAAAGGATATTACCGTCGTTACCAACCTGTTGGAGTCTCGCCTTCTGATTGGTGATAAAGCCCTTTATAGCGCAATGCAGAATGCCACCGGCCCGGACAATATCTGGCCAAGTGACGCATTCTTTGAAGCCAAATGGCAGGAACAAAAGCAGCGCCACCAGAAATACCACGACAGCGCTTATAATCTCGAACCTAACATCAAGGCAAATCCTGGGGGACTAAGGGATATCCAGATGATTGGCTGGGTGGCAAAACGCCACTTTGGCTGTGAAAGCATGCACGACTTGCTGGTCAACCACCAATTTCTTACCGAAGAAGAATTTGAGCTGTTGCGCCGCGGTGAAGAACTGTTATGGAAAATACGCTTTGCCCTGCATATTACCGTCGGCCGACGCGAAGACCGTTTGCTATTCGATCATCAGCGCAAGCTGGCCAAACTCTTCGGCTACCGTGAAACAGAAAACAACGAAGCTATAGAATCCTTCATGCAGAAGTACTATCGCATGGTCATTGAGCTGAATCGACTCAATGAAATGCTGCTGCAACTGTTTCAGGAAGCCATACTGCTCAAGGAAAAAGTCGAACGGACTGTTATCAATGAGCGTTTCCAGTCAGTAAACGGCTATGTTGAAGTAACCCATCAAAATGTTTTCACAAACCAGCCAAGTGCGCTAATAGAAATATTTGTTATTCTGGCCGAAAATGAAAATCTCAAAGGAGTACGTGCCTCGACTATTCGACTGATAAGGCAGAGTTCAGACCTGATCGATGAAAATTTCCGCCAGGACAAGGCTGTACAGAAGCTGTTCCTGTCACTCTTCACCCGTGATACCGGTCTTACGCACGAACTGCGGCGCATGAATCGCTATGGCATTCTGGCCGCTTATCTGCCTGCCTTTGAAAATATCGTCGGGCGTATGCAATACGACCTGTTCCACGTTTACACCGTGGATGAACATACCATGTTCGCTGTGCGTAACCTGCGTCGCTTTACGGTTGCAGAATTCCAGGATGAATTTCCACTGTGCAGCAACATCATCGATAACCTGTCCATGGCGCATGTCGTTTATCTGGCAGCACTGTTTCATGACATTGCCAAGGGGCGTGGTGGCGACCATGCAAAACTGGGTGCGGTTGATGCAATGGCTTTCTGCGAACTGCATGGGCTGTCCAGCTACGAAAGCAATCTTGTCAGCTGGCTGGTGAAAAAGCATCTACTGATGTCGATGACGGCACAGCGCAAAGACATTGAAGATCCTGAAGTCATCATGGAATTTGCCAATATCGTTGCAGATCCGATCAGACTGGACTGCCTGTATCTGCTGACAGTAGCTGACAGCAGAGCGACCAATCCTGATCGCTGGAATGATTATAAGGGTTCATTACTGAAACAACTCTACCTGAGTACCCGCAAGGCACTGGCGCGCGGTTTGGACAATCCGCAGGATCAAGCCGAGATCATACGCCTCAGAAAAGAATATTCTCTGGCAGAACTGGTAAAAGACGATTATAGCCAGGAGCTGGTCACCGATCTTTGGGAAACTCTCGATGATGACTACTTCATGCACTCCTCTCCGGAAGAAGTCATCTGGCAGAGCAAAACCGTTCTAAAGGCCAGGCCCGAGATAAAACCTGTGGTGGAAATCAAACGCCAGAGTAATCGCGGCGGTACCGAGATTTTTATCTGTACCGAAGACGCGGATAATGTATTTTCCATCATGACCATTCTGCTCGCCCAGCAAGGACTGAAGATTCTCAATGCCCGTATTCACAGTGCCGGCAACAGCTGTACCATGAACGACTATATCGTGCATGAGCAGGATGACAGTTATATTGCCTCTTCAACCCGCACGGCCGAAATCATGGAGTATCTGCGTGAAGGTTTGCTGCACCCGGAAAACGTCACTAAGCAGATCAACAGCCATGTCAAACGCCAGATAAAAATTCTGGGTGTCGCGCCGGAAATCGTGTTTACACAGGACAGAAAAAACCAGCTTACCCAACTGCTTCTGAAAGCCACAGATCGACCTGAATTACTGGCAACCATCAGTCGTATATTCATTCAGGAAAACATTCGCGTCCATTCAGCAAAAATTTCCACCGTAGGTGCCCAGGTAGAAGACATATTCCTGATCACCGATAAAAATAATGCGCCAATTCGTGACCTGGAAGTGATGAAATGTCTGTCAAAAACTATTGTTGATGCCCTGAGCGAAAATGAATCCTGATCTCGATAAACTGCAGCCCTACCCGTTTGAAAAACTGGCAAAGCTCAAGACAGGTATACAACAACCAGGCGAATCTCACATTGCCCTGTCTATCGGAGAACCCAAGCATCCGACACCATCGCTGATCCTTGATGCACTGACCAATAGCCTGGATGGTCTGGCCAAATATCCGAGCACCAAAGGGCTGCCCGAATTGAGACAGGCTATCGCCGACTGGGTCAGCCAACGATTTGGTATTCCTGCCGGCACGCTTGATATCGATACGCAAGTTCTGCCAGTCAATGGTACACGTGAAGCACTGTTTGCTTTTGCACAGGCCGTCATCGACCGTGGCAACAACCCCCAGGTGTTAATGCCAAACCCGTTTTACCAGATTTATGAAGGTGCGGCACTGCTGGCTGGAGCGACACCGGTTTTCCTCGATTGTTTACCTGAAAACGGTTATCTACCCGACCTTGATGCTATTGATGTGAACCTGTGGCAGCAGTGTGAGCTGATTTATATCTGCTCGCCTGGCAACCCTACTGGCGCTGTTATGGGTATTGAACAATTGCAACAGCTGATTCGGTTAGCTGTTCAATATGATTTCGTCATAGCCTCAGACGAATGCTATTCCGAGTTGTACTTTGATGAAAACAACCCTCCCGCTGGCCTGTTACAGGCGGCGCAGCAGATGGGACGCGGAGATTTCAAAAACTGTGTGATTTTCCACAGCCTGTCGAAGCGCTCGAATGCGCCTGGATTGCGTTCAGGCTTTGTGGCTGGTGATGCAGATATCATCAGCCGCTTTTTCAATTACCGCACATACCATGGCTGCGCGATGCCGATTCAACATCAGATGGCAAGTATTGCCGCCTGGAGTGACGAAGCCCATGTTAAACACAATCGCGATCTATACCGCGAAAAGTTTGCTGCCGTCATTGAAATACTCAACCCTGTTCTTGATGTAAAACTGCCAGATGCTTCTTTCTACCTGTGGATCAAGACTCCAGGCTCAGATGAAGATTTTGCTCGAGGGCTATTCGAACAGGAAAACATTACCGTATTGCCAGGCAGTTATCTTTCTCGTGAGAATAAAGGCCATGTCCCCGGCAAGAATCATGTGCGCATGGCACTGGTTGCCACGCTGGAAGAATGCATTGCTGCAGCAGAAAAAATAAAACGTTTCGTCGAAAACATGTAGAATCGCAATCCTTAGATTTATCAGGAGAAAACAATGAGTGACATCCAGTCCATTATCACCGATGCCTTCGACAACCTGGCAGATATCACGCCGCGCAATGTCGATACCATTACCAAAGATGCCGTTATGGAAGCGATCGATCAGCTTGATCGTGGTGAAATCCGCGTGGCAGAAAAGAAAGACGGTGACTGGGTCGTAAACGACTGGGTAAAAAAGGCAGTTCTGCTGTCATTCCGCATGGAAGATAACACCTTCCTTAAAGGTGGCTTCACCAACTACTACGACAAGGTTCCATCAAAATATGCTGACTATAACTCACGCGACTTCCGTGATGGAGGCGTGCGCGTGGTACCACCCGCAACGGCCCGTAAAGGTTCATACATAGCTCCCAGCTGTGTATTAATGCCTTCCTACGTCAATATCGGTGCCTACGTTGATTCAGGCTCCATGGTTGATACCTGGGCCACTGTCGGTTCCTGTGCCCAGATCGGTAAAAATGTTCACCTGTCCGGTGGTGTTGGTATCGGCGGTGTGCTTGAACCTTTGCAGGCCTCTCCCACCATCATCGAAGACAACTGTTTCATAGGCGCACGCTCCGAAGTCGTTGAAGGAGTCATCGTTGAAGAAGGCTCGGTAATTTCCATGGGGGTCTATATTGGCCAGTCAACGCGTATTTATAACCGTATGACAGACGAAATCACCTATGGTCGCATTCCTGCCGGTTCGGTTGTGGTTTCCGGAAACTTGCCTTCCAAAGATGGTAAATACAGTCTCTATTGCGCCGTTATCGTTAAACAGGTTGATGAGAAAACCCGCGGTAAAGTTGGCATTAACGAACTTCTCAGGGACATCTGATCTGCAAACATCGGTGTCAACTGACTGACCTGCATTCTGAGAGTCAGAATGCAGGTCAGCTTCGGGACCTAGAATGGTGGAGGCTCGCCCGGTTTAGAATCATCAAGTACCGTTTCTATCTGTATCATTGCATTCACTTTCAAGAAAACCGCTTCGATATCCGCGAGCCCTTCAATTTTTTCAAGCGTCCGGTCCTTGATAACGAAATGGACAGCCACCTTTAGTCTACCCGACGTTTCATCATAAGACGGCTCGATATCAACATTACCTCCAGACGCAGTAAAGG
>JABDQZ010000262.1 GCA_013041975.1 Gammaproteobacteria bacterium | reverse complement strand
GTATGCACTTTGTAGCTACTGTTACTTACAGCATAGGTTTTATAAAGTTGATGTCCAGAGGATAAATATTGTTTTTGCATAGGTTGAAAAGGACAGGATTAATAGCTTTTATTGATCAATGATTTTGGTGGTCATTTAAAAGGCGATTTAGTGGCTACCTGTCAGAGGGCGTCTTTCCAGAGTTTGTAGGGTCGTTCGATAGACTGCAGTAGTTTTTTGATACTGAAAGCACCATTCTCCTCAACGATAAGCCTGCCTTCAATGTAGGCTTTAACCACCGGCAAGCTAAATACACTGTGTTGAGCACAAATGTTCGGTGATATCTCACAGTCAATATATACCGAAGGAAGGTCAGGAAAGTCCTGTTTTAACAAAGGCTCCAGTCGAGATCGAAGGGTTTTACAGACACCGCAATGCTCTCCACCAAAAAGAATAAAGACCGCGTTTTCCTGCTTCATTTTGTTTAATTGTTGCATATCGCTGACAGTTTTCATCAGGCCCATGCCTTCCATATCAGAGAGCCACCACTGAGTAACAACATTCCGCCAATAAGTCCTAATTGCTGTCGGTGGGAAATACCCAGGTGAACCCTGGTTCCCAGGTACAGTCCCAGGCTCATCAATGGCAGAGCAAGTAATAATGAGCCAATCATGTCGTCCTGAGACAATAACCCGATATAGAGAAAGATAGCGACACGCAAGGCTCCTTCGAGCATAAATATGCCAGATAATGTTCCGACTAATTGAGTTTTATCTTGCAGACGGTGTGAGAGATAGACCACATAAGGCGGCCCGCCAGTGCCAAACATAGCACCTATCGTGCCCCCTGCCAGCCCGGTAGGAGCAGACCACCAGCGGCTTATCGGGTTTTCACTATGTACGTTGAATAAATAGCGCAAGCCGAAAAGGATTACGAATGAACCCAGTCCGAGTAAAAGAGGTTCTCTGGGTAAATTGATTAACAGGAAGGTTCCCGCCAACATACCGATGATGGTTGGTGGTAACAAAACACCAATTTCATGCCACTGTACTTGAAGTTTAGTATGGCGGGTAAGAACCACAGAGGCCAGGAAGTCGAGTACCAGTATCAATGGAACCACAAAGGTCAGAGGCAGTAAATGAGCCAACAGCGGAATGGCAATTAATCCCGAGCCAAAGCCGGTAATACCTCGTATGAAATAGGCCAGGAGGATAATGAACAAAGCGGCGATATAGATCTCTGTGGTCATCATTGGGGAGAGGGATGGGGGTGCGTGATTTGTAGCTTGATCCAAGCATACCACCACCTGCGGGTGGAGGGTATGTCAATTGAGATTGCAGCTTATAGCTGTTAGGTTACGGAAATTTAAGTATCTGGAGTGTTTTATGAGTGATATTACGATTCCTTGTGTGATTTGTGGCGATACGATTCAAGTCGGTCAGGAAATGTATGTATGCACAATTAATCGTGAGTACATGAGTGACCTGAGTAAAGCTCAATATTCCATACTTGATTCAGGCATTATTGCGACTGCCTGCAAAAACTGTTACGAACAACACAAGTTGGTTGAAAGGGTCGAAACGGCTTTATATGAAGAAATTCACTATCAGCCAGAACTTCCGGCTGAAGAAGAGCGAGAACAAAGCGATAGTCACTACGCATGCCTGAACTGTGGTGAGCCTATTCCGAACGGCAAGAGCTTCGTTACCATTGTTCAAAGCATGGAAACCCAGGAAGGGCAAGTGTTTCGTCCTTCCAGGACATGGTTGTCGTACCATGCATGTGAATTGTGTGCTGAAGCGATTGGTTTAGACACGAAGCTTGCAAAAGCGGTCAATAAGGTCGTTGATGATTCACATCGAACGATCAACTAGACCGGTTTTTTCATTATGCTGCGCCTGGATGGTGGCGCTGATAAGCCGCTACAAATAAAATGGGAAGCTGGTAGCACAATGATTCGAAATAGGGTGAGAGGATGAAACTGAATGGCTGGTTGTGGGGCTGGATAGTATTTTCTGTGCTGTGGGTTGGTCTGCTTAATTGGTTGGCAACCGGGCATGAATTAAATGGATTTATCTATTTTGCAATATGGGCGCCACCCTTTTTTCTGCTGGCAATGGGGTATGCAATTGCCTATATCTGGCGCGGACCTCCAGCTGAGTAGGTTAAACGCAAAAAGGGCCACAATTTCTGGTGATCCTTTGATCAATAATTCATGCCTGGGAGAGGTATCGAAAAGCCGATGTAAATCATCGAAAAAACGTTATATATCAAATTTTGAAATCCCATATGCCAACAATTTGTTTTTTCACTCTTAATCAGTGTAACGGGATACCGAGGCTAGTGTGGGTTGATGGCGACTTAGGGTTGTAAACTTGGGTTGTCGCTGACTCCGCATAAGGATCAGGCTATCAACGATAACAACAGAAAGACTGCCTGGTATTGGTAAAGAACAGGAAAATACTCTTTTACCAGTATGCTTTTATTTTTCGTATTTATCCCCATATGATTAAGGATGCACTCAGACCCAATACTGCGTAAAAGCGCCTTACTGACCCTTTCTTTTGTCGGTCTTCTATGGTGTATCAAGCTATGGGAGTGGCTCTTGGATTGGTCACTCTTTACTCTGGGTGTGTATCCACTCTCACCACAAAGTCTGGTGGGCATCTTATTCGGGCCGCTCATTCATGGCTCATTCGCGCATATCGCAACGAATACCTTTGGTGTGCTGATTCTGGGTACCGCCCTGCTGTACGGTTATCCGAAATCCCGTTGGTGGGTATTGGCAACCATCTGGATGCTATCTGGTATTGGGGTCTGGCTGTTTGGCCGCCCCAGCTTTCATATCGGTGCGAGTGGCCTGACGCACGGGTTATTCTTCTTTCTATTGTTTGTCAGCATGCTTCGGAGAGATAGGCGTTCGATTGCCCTGATGATGATGGCTTCCTTGCTGTTCGGCGGTATGTTTTGGGGCGTTTTGCCAAGTGAAAAAGGCGTCTCCTTCGAGTACCACTTTTTTGGTGGCACAGCTGGTGTCCTGGCAGCACTGCTATTCTGGCGGTGGGACCCAAAACCAGTAGAACAACAATATGACTGGGAGAATGAGGCCGACAGTGAATGACTACCCGGGTTTTTAAACTAAAACACCCTATATCAAGCATCTGAATCGGCAAGCAACAGCTATCGACCTGGACAGGCCAAAATCTATTATTGCTGCTGTTCAGTATGAGCAGGCAGTCTACCGGAGTTTTTCATATTAACGGATGCTTTATGATCAGATCTGTTTCTATTTCCCTTCTGTGAGCGATTCCTGTCTTTGCGTCCCTCTAGCACAGGTTTCGATGTTTCTTCTCGGATCTCGTTGCGCCGGAACTGGCGTGGGCTGTTACCCCGCAGATGCTTATCCTTAGAGCGCTGCTGAATAGGCTTTTGTTTAAGGCGTGCATCTACAGATCGGTTATTGTGCTCCGGGATGTCATCCCGGACGGTACCACGTTGCTTCAACTTAGGGCGGATACCTTGACTCTTGTTGTCAAGTCGCCTCTGCACACGCTTTTGTGTGTTAGGAGTATCGGCACGTCGTGTTATGACCTTCCTGACATTGTCAGGTCGGACCTGTTTCCGACGGCCAACATGTGCATTATCTTCAGTCCGACGTTGATTATGTCGCTTTGCCTGATGCGTATCTCTGTGAAGATCCGATGCATAATGTGGTATGCCTTTTCGGGCATCGCTATGCTTATGCTGGAGTGGATGATAGCGTTTGTGAGGAGCTTTATGATGCCTGTAGGGCTTGTCAACATCCAGACGTAGAAATACGCGCTTATGCCCGTGCGTATGAAACCGAGTGGGCAGGTGTTTTACCCGTACCCAATGATCGTGGCTCCGGTGCCAATAGTAACCACTATCGATTTCAAGGTAGATATCCAGTGTTGGATAATAATAGTAGTCGTACCAGACATGAGCCGGGTGATGGTAATAAGCCTTAGTACCGACAGTCGTCACGCAACCAGTTAGCAGCATGGACAGCACAACCAGCACCCCCGCCAGTGCCGCACGGGTAATTGGCATAAATTTCATGAGCATGTCGCAGCACTCCTCAAAGTATCAAGGCATACTCAAATTGCGAGCCCACCTTCTCTTTTGGTGCGGGGAATAGCTCCCCTTCTGATAGATAGTATGGAGCAGGCAAGCTGAACGCTTGCTGAATGCGGTGTTGAAACTACGTGCCTATGTCAAAGAGATTTGACATACGCGGACTAAGGATTAAGCAAAATCAATTGCGGAAAAGAAAATTAATGATTCTTGATAAAAAGAGACCGCAACCTGAAGCAGATGAAATTTCCTATTCAGGAAAGCGTCCGCTTTTCAGCAACAACCTGCTTCTTGTACAATCTACGCTCACCATTCAACGGAAAAAGTTCCCAATAAACCGCCCGGGAAACTATCTAGAACGAGTAAAAAAATGGTGAAATCCACAATAACAATTTATGCTTCACTAAATTATATTTCAATACTCTAAATATCATATTGAGACGGAAAAGGAATTTATATGATATCCGTATTTTTAACATGCATATGAGTCATTCAAAAATCGACAATCAAGCTTTTAAAGTTCTCGCATTCAGTTTACTGGTGATGATTTCATCATCATTTGTTATCGCAGGTGAAAAACTTTTAGATGGTGAAACCCTGGTAGAGGAAGTAAAAAAAAGGATTCCAAACCTTGATACTCAAGGCTTACAAGAACAATTGGAAAAACACCCTGAAACTATCGTCATTGATGTAAGAAACAAGGATGAAATCAGCTCGTATGGTGGCATGATCAAATCCAGAAACACCCTGAATATTTCCCGTGGTTGGCTGGAATATTTTACCCCACAGAATATTCCTGAAAGTGATACCCCTATAGTTGTTTATTGCGGTACGGGACAACGCAGCCCGTTTGCAACTGAAACCCTAATGCAGTTGGGATATAGCGATGTAAAAAATTATCTTGATGGATTTTTTGTTTGGCGTGATAAAGGTCTGCCTGTTGAAACGGGTGATAAGGCTCCTAACTCCATGCTGTATAGCAAACCGCAGCAAGTTTCAGACAATGTTTGGTCTGCAATAGGTGCAACAGCTCCTCCAACCTATGAAAATTCAGGCCATAACAACAATCTATCTTTTATCGTAACGCAAGAAGGTGTTGTTGTGGTTAATGCTGGTGATAACTATCTACTTGCTAAAGCTCTTCATGATGAAATCATGAAAATAACAGATCAGCCTGTGAAATATGTTGTTTTGGAAAATGCACAGGGACATGCCATGCTGGGCTCTAATTATTGGAAAGAGCAAGGCGCAATGATTATTGCCCACCAGGATGCAATTGATTTCATCAGTAAAAATGGCAAAGCCTCATTGGAGAGGATGAAGCAGGGAAGAAAAGATAAAGCCTTAGGTACTAAAATTATCGTTCCAGATATTGGTTTCAAGGATAAATACGAAATAAAACTGGGTGGAGAAAGTATTGAACTTCTCATGTTGGGTCCAGCTCACAGTGCCGGGGATATTTCAGTCTGGCTACCAGATCAAAAGCTGGTTATTGCTGGCGATATAGCTTTTCATCAACGTATGTTGTTTATTGATGATCATACTGATACCGCTGGTTGGGTTGAAACCTGGGATAAATTTGAGGAAGTTGGAGCGGAGGTTGTTATTCCCGGTCACGGTATTCCGACCACGATGGATGTTGTTACTCGATGGACCAAGGATTATCTGGTCTATATGCGTAATGAAATGGAAAAATTAATTGATGAAGATAAAACCCTGGATGATGCCTATAAGGTGGATCAGTCTGCATATTCTCATCTTGATACGTTTCACGAATTAGCCCGACAGAATGCAGGTATAATATTTCGGTCTATGGAATTTGAGTAAAACCTTACCAGCTTCATCAATCTACATTTTAGATGTTTCTTGATGACAGCTTTTACCACTACTAAGCCACCCATGATCTCTTCGTGAGCGGCTGTAAATAGCAAGCAGAAAGTTTTACCAGGTTAATCCAATAAAACAGGATGTATTGTTCAAATACGAAATTCCACTAAATTATTTCACCAGGAATGTTTATGTTAAATAAATGGTTATTCACAACACTATTTTTAGTATTAGTTATGACCGCATGTTCCGAAAGATTAAGGCCAATAGGTTGTTGGGAAGACCAGTTTCAAGCGGTGTACAAATTCAAGCCACAAGGTGTGGTGACTAAAAAAATTAAGGGTGAACTCAGGCCCAGGTATCGTGGAAACTGGGAAATGGTTGATGGCAACAGATTTGTTCTTGAGTTATCTGATCAGGCACCTGAGAAATACACCATAGTTAGTGTGAGCAAAAATCAAATGACAATCAAATTCGATGGGGATAGGGAGTTTACTTGGTCAAAAACAAGTTGTTTGTGAATTGCCTCCATGCTTTTTTAACAGCTTCCTGGAAGCGGTCGTTCTTGAGGTAATGATGATTGACTTCAATTGCTTGAAAAGCGGACGTTAAAACCAGCCTCAATAGTTAGTCATAGAGACTTCCAACTTAATTAATTAAAATTAATCATAGAAAATTCAAAAATATCACAAACAGTATATTTGAAACCATGGTCATTTATTTTTATCAAATAGGCTAAATAGAAAAGATAAAATATGGGAAACTGCGATTAATCCGAAAAAAAATAATAAAAAGAACAGTGGAGCTAGAAAAACAGCCTTTTCCGTGGAAAAATCGTAAAAATACACCAGTAAAAAAGCAATAAAAGCAGAGCTAAAAAGAATTAGGGTGATAAAATTCCTATCGAATGTTTTAAAAAAGGCTTTAATATTATTCATTATATAGTCCTGATTTAACTGAAGAATAGTATATTGTGATTAAAATTATATAAGCAATCGAAAAAGTTTCTTCCCGTCACTAACGACGACCGTTACCACAATTCCGTAAATTATCGTCTCGCTCCTGCATCCTTGGTGACTTTAGATAGTCTACAGTTTTAGTCTAATGCTGTATAAAGGTTAAACCTGAAAGTGCTAGCCTGATTTACCTCTGAATTTCAGAAGTTACTTTTCCTGGAAGATGCGCCGTTTCAGTGTGAGTTTCGATTATCCAGATAATGGCTGACAAAGTGACCAGAATGATGGTTATTTTGATGGCCCATTTGAACAGTGAATTAAGTTTTTCATCATCCATTATTTTTGACGTTATTAAAG
>JABDQZ010000261.1 GCA_013041975.1 Gammaproteobacteria bacterium | reverse complement strand
CGTTCATGCATTTATTCAATGTGCAGGGATTGATTGTTTTTGCTGTAGCGTTATTTGTTGTAAAAATATTGCATGAACTGGGTCATGCTTATGTTGCCAAAGCCTATGGTTGCAGGGTTCCCGTTATTGGTCTGGCCTTGTTGGTCCTGTGGCCGGTATTTTATACCGATACCACGGATGCATGGCGCCTGACGGACAAGCGTCATCGCCTCAGAATCGCAATGGCTGGTATGGCTGTTGAAATGACAGTGGCAATTATTGCATTACTGGCATGGAGTCTGGTTCCGGATGGTGTCATGCGAAGTATTTTATTTGTTTTGGCGACGACTACCTGGGTCATGAGTCTGTTGATAAACCTTAATCCACTGATGCGTTTTGATGGCTATTACCTGCTTTCTGACTGGTTATCGATACCGAATCTGGAAAGCCGGTCTCAGGCATTGGCTCGCTGGTGGTTGCGCGAGAAATTGTTTAGTTTCAACTTGCCTGCACCAGAGCCTGTTAATAAAGGGATGATAGCTTTTGCAGTAGCGGTTTGGTGTTACCGTTTTCTGCTTTTTCTTGGCATCGCGTTACTGGTGTTTAATCTGGTTTTTAAAGCCCTGGGTATTATCCTGTTTATTGCTGAAATTGGTTATTTCATTCTGGCGCCTATTTATCGGGAAATTACGATGTGGCATGCATTAAAACAGCATTTTAAATTTAACCTCTCGACTTTACGTACTACGGCTATATTTTGCGTACTGACAGGACTTTTTTTTATCCCCTGGCAAGGCGTTGTTGAGGCACCGGCCTTACTCAGTTATTACAACCAGCCTGTCTATGCCCCCCTGTCGGGGCAGGTGCAGGCCTTGTCAGTCAGAAATGATATGCCTGTGCGCAAGGGTGAAGCCCTGCTAAGGATAGATTCTCCTGTTCTGGAGCATGATTTAAAGCAAAGTAAAATGCGTTATGAAGAATTACAGCAACAACGTTTTGCGGCAGGTCTGACGGCTGCTAACCTCGACAAAACACTGGTTGCAGCCACCGCTCTAGTTTCACAAAATCGCCGTATACACAGTTTGACAGCAAAATTACAACGTCAGGAGATCAGGGCACCGTTTGCTGGCAAGGTCGTGGATACCCGTGTTGATCTGCAGCAAGGCATGTGGATAAAAGAGGGCGAACCGCTGTTTGTTATTGTTGATCCAGACAGGTTTACGCTTGTTGCCTATGTTGCAGAAGCTGATTTGGGGAGAATCAATGCAGGCCATACGGGCGTTTTCTTTGCTGATGGCGGTGGTATTGAGCCTGTCGCGGTTAGCATCAAGGAAATTGAGGCCCTTGGAATCAGCGAGCTGAGAGAACCTGAGCTGGCATCATTATTTGGTGGAGGTGTTGCTGTGCGCGAAAATGAAGATGGCCAAATGATACCAGTGAATGCGACATACCGACTTCACCTGCAGCCTGAAGCGGAGTTTAAGTTATTGCAGCGAGAACTGAGGGGAGTGGTCAACCTTGATAGTGCTGCTGAAAGTCTGGCAAAACGTGTTTATCGCCGCTTTATGGCGATATTGATTCGGGAAAGTGATTTTTAACAGGTCCAGAAAAACTCAAGCAAGCACCGGTTTTTCCTTAAGTTTGTATTTTGATGAGATCATTTAAATCTTGCCAGACAATATAAAAGTCAGGCGGCTAGACATATTGGTTTAAAATCCTTTTGTGTGACCTGTTATCAGGGGGAAATGAATCTACTCCTTTCAGGGGGACGATTGATAACAAATCTAAAAGCTTTTGTAGGATGTGCCTGATTGAAATTTCATGAAATGCTGTGCCCGAAGAGCTTTAAACTCCCGAGCGCTGCCTCTGGATTATGATGTTTAATCTGATTAGCATAATTAAAACAGAACGTTAGAACATGTAAAATGATTGTAATTCGTTTGTAACTTCTAAAATGCAATAAAAAGTGCGGTTTTCAGAAAGTGGGAAAATGGCGCGCCCGAGACGATTCGAACGTCCGACCTTTGCCTCCGGAGGGCAACGCTCTATCCAGCTGAGCTACGGGCACAAGTGGGGCTACCATACCATAAAAAATTGTCTGGAATACTATTCAAGTATCAAAACAATCAGTTCTTTCGGTCCGTGAATGCCATAAGCCAGGGTTTGTTGAATGTCGGCGGTTTTGGACGGGCCTGAAACCAGCAGCGCATTGCCTGGCATGCCATTTTTCCAATGCTGAAGTTCGATGGCCTGTGACAAAGAGTCGTAGATTTCATTGGCTTTTAATAAGGCAATGTGGACG
Organism: Gammaproteobacteria bacterium; assembly: GCA_013041975.1. Classification (GTDB taxonomy): domain Bacteria; phylum Pseudomonadota; class Gammaproteobacteria; order Chromatiales; family Chromatiaceae; genus JABDQZ01. The sequence continues at coordinate 1,963 of JABDQZ010000261.1, read as the reverse complement.
GGGGGTACCAGGGAAAGCAGCCTGGGTTCAGTTTCGTCTGGCCACAGAATCAGGCTGCCGGTATCAGCGATGCCGCCTCGTGTGGTCGTGATTGCGGCATCAATCTGATTGAACAGCTGTGTTTTGAATGGCTGGATATTCTGAGCGTAATATTGAACGTTGATAGCGTTTTCTGCGCTTTCTTTAAAAGCTCGGCCTTGGTTCGTGTTGCCCGTTAAAACACGATTGAGTTTGCGTTTGGGCAGTTCGCTGTTAAGCCAGTCAATCCACAGGTTTTCACCAAGACGATGCACTTCGCTGCGTACCGCCTGCATTTGATAGGTGAGACGCTCAATTTTTTCCTGTTTGTTCCAGCCATAAGCGGGAGCCAGGTTTGCTGGTGCATCACTCGTGCTGCGTGGCTTGGCACGCAGTCGCTGCAGGATATTCTCGCGTGCACTACTCATTATCGAAGCCCTGTTGTCTGGCCAGTTCATGCAGGGTTTTGGGAGCAGGTCTGGGTGCTGTGCGATATTTTGTCCAGCCTCCAAGTCTTGACGGGGTGAGGAAACGCAGTCTTGTAGCAGTCCACCTGAATATGCCGTACAACCAAGGACGGGCATGGGTGAAGCTCCATAGTTTCCATGTTATTGCTTCGGGATATTTGCGCAGGCTGCCTTTTCCTGTGATATGGCTGTCGCTGAATTGTTGATTAACACTTTCAGCACGTAACTGGTTAATCAACGAGGGTAGCGGGATTTCTACCGGACAGGCTTCTGCGCAGGCTCCGCACAAGGTGCAGGCTGATGTCAGGTTGCCCATTTGTTGCAGCCCTATGCGTTGTGGCTCGAGCACCGTGCCGATGGGACCGGGATAGGTTGAACCATAAGCGTGACCTCCTACCTGTACATACACCGGGCAATGGTTGATGCAGCTACCACATCTGATACAACGCAGGGTATCGATAAATTCATCACTGCTGTGTATGTCAGAGCGGGTATTGTCCAGCAACACCAGGTGAACGGCTTTGGGGCCGTCTTTTTCATTCTCCTTGCGCGGACTGCTGATCATGTTGACGTAGGTTGTGATTGGCTGGCCTGTGGCCGTTTTTGGCAAGATGTTCAGAAGAGGCGGCAGGTCTTGGAGTTTTTCTATCACCTTTTCTATGCCTGTGATAGCGATATGAAGCTCGGGTGCTGTCGTACTTAAGCGTCCATTGCCTTCATTCTCGACCAGGCATAATGTACCGGTTTCTGCTACTGCGAAGTTCACACCGGAAATACCGGCATCAGCGTTGGCGAATTTGTTGCGTAGAATTTTTCTGGCCGACAGGGTGAGTTCATCAACGTCTTCGCTATAGGCCAATTCGGGGAAATGCTGGTGAAACAGCTTTGCAACATCGCGCGCATTTTTATGGATGGCGGGCATAATGATATGGGAAGGTGGTTCATGAGCCAGCTGGATGATGAATTCTCCCAGGTCGGATTCGATCACTTCAATGCCGTGTTGTTCGAGGTGGGCATTCATGTCGATTTCTTCTGACACCATCGACTTGCCCTTTACAACCGTTTTTGCACCAGCCTTGCTCAATATGTCATGGATAATGCGATTAGCCTGATCTGGTGTTTCTGCCCAGTGAACCTGTATGCCGTTTTCAGTCAGTTTTTCTTCAAGCTGTTCGAGTAGTTCAGGCAGATGGTTTAAAGCATTCTGGCGAATGGTTTTGGCCTGATGGCGTAGAGCATTAAGCTGTTGTTTGTCCGGAAACTGTTGCTGTCTTTTGAGCTTGAGTCTGTCCATGGTGACACGCAGGCTCAGGCGTGCCTGGTTGTTTGCCAATGCCTTGTTGATGCGTTGTGCGAATGCTTCAGTCTGCGGCATTGGTGCGCTCCCACAGAAATTCGGCAATGTGTTTTGTAGCTGGTGAATCACCCTGTTTTTCAAAGGCTCCGCCGATATTCATCAGGCAGCCGCAGTCCTGGCT
>JABDQZ010000259.1 GCA_013041975.1 Gammaproteobacteria bacterium | reverse complement strand
TCGATAAGCAGCAGGTCGCCTATGCGATGACCATGAAAGTCATTGGCCGACTTAAAATTATCAAGGTCGAGGAAGCCTAAAGAAAATTTCTTTATCCCTGTTTTATTCAATGAAAGGTTGATTTTATTGAGATAGTTTCTATTAGGGAGCTGGGTCAGTGCATCGTGGTTGGCCTGAAATTTCAGGTCTTCTTTCGAACGTTGTTGTATCTTTTCAATTTGTTTAAAAATTGTAAACAGTACTGTGTTAAACACTAGCAGTAATATGATCAGCCATAGTAAAGAATTTTTGAGTTCCGGAATTAGAGAAGCCTGTTTCTGTATGACAACAATGAATATCTTGTATTTGGGGTCGTACTGAATGGCAAACAGTGCATCCTCGTTGCGGAAATTACTGGAAGTGCCGAAGTAAATACCCTGCTGCTGTTTTATATCTTCAAGTGACAGGCCATTTTCCTTCACAAGAGCATCGTTGAAGCGGTCGACCACTACTTGCTCAATAGGGCTATTGTAAAGCTGATTGTAATCAGTCTCTGAAACTCCTGAGATATACTGACGGTAATAGTTGTTATCCTCTTGGCGTGCGATCACCAGGTGCATCGAATCAGGTACGCTTTGAATGTTAAACAGGCTGTTTTGAGCGTTTAGGGTGAATCCTGTCGTCATAACCGCAGTGGTGTTGCCAAATTTATCGGTAAGACGAAACCTGGCGGGCATTAGCCACATTCCGGCAGCGGGTAGAAAATAGGTGCGTCCCAGAACCATATTGTTTGTTCTGAGAGCTTCGCGAAATGATTTGGCCGTTTCCGGTTTTTCCAGTAGATTCGGAAGAGACTGGCGATCAAGATTGTCTGAAGTAAGAACCAGGTTGCCATCAATATCGGCAAGCCCGAAACCGGCCAGTTTAGGGTTTTTTTCCAGGGCCTCTGAGATGATAGTTCTGGCTTCTGGGTTGTCTTGCAGGCCATTCAGCTCCAGCAGTCGGTGTCCGATCACACTCAGGACAGTTCCCTGTAATTCAAGCACTGCCGAGGTGGAGGTGCGGATCAGTTGATTGGTCGAGGCCAGACTATTAACGGTTTCGCCTTTCAGGTCTTCCCATTTCAGATACAGCATGGCTGCAGCCGTCAGGAATGAACTGAAGACGATAAACAGAAAGGTTCGCCAAAGCATCTTGTCCAGAAACATAGCACTTAATATAGTGCATTTTTGCAACTTTTACGGAGGGGGTATGCTACTGAAATATTAATTCTGTGAGTGTTTTAGAGAAGCTACAGGTTATTTCAGTTCGAGCTGGTTCTTTTTGGGCAGGTATAAGCGACCCTCTATATACCAGCTGTCATTTTCCGGAGAGATTCTGACCCACCAGTTGCCCGGGTTTACTTTCTGTTCAATTTTTCCCTGGTATTGCCTCTCACCTGTTTTTTGCAGCATGATATTCATATCATTATCAGAACGGGTGGGGTGGATCAGGCTGATCAGAAGTTTGTCGAGATTTCCAACTGACGCATCATTGAGTGTGACTGAAATATTGCCTTGTTCAAGGTTGAAGCGGGTTGTTGCTGTTACCCCCAGGTTTTCGGCATTTTGTTTACGGGCAATATCCATATTCATGGCGAGCCCTTCTTTGTAGTAGTCGTCCTTTACCAGGCCATCAGCATCAGTAAATGCAATATTGATCGTTATCATGGAACCAATAACGGCAGTCATTGGCAGGGCTATCAGAAACCATGGCCAGAACTGTTTGTACCAGGCTTTGGGTTGGTTAATATCATTCATAGTATTGTATTCGTCTTATCGGCTAATGGGGCCAAGGAAACGGCCCGACTCAGTCAGTGACAGTCCTTCAGTCGTCAATGATTCGATGGTGAAGTTAACCACAGAACTGGCTGTTTTTAAATTCTCTGGATCAGTTGCCAAACGAACCGGCACTTCGGCCACGCCGCCGGTTTCAACGGTAATCTCATCAGAGCGGATTTCCATTTCAACCCCTTCGAGTCCGGAAACCGAGAGTTTGTAGGTCTGTTCGTTGTTGGTCATGTTGATGACCTTGAGAGTGTAAACATTCTCAATCAGGCCTTCATCATTTTCAATGTAAAGTACGTTGCGGTCACGAATAATATCCAGTTCCAGTGGCGTGCGTGTTGCGATCGAAAAGATGAGCGCAGCGGTAATGATCATCAACAAAGCGGCATAGACGATGATTCGTGGTCTGAGAATGTGTGTCGTCCCACCTTTCAGGGCATGCTCAGTCGTGTATTTTACCAGTCCTTTGGGCTGGTTGACTTTTTCCATCACTTCATCGCAAATATCAATACAGGCAGCACAACCGATACACTGGTATTGTAAACCGTTACGGATATCAATTCCGGTTGGGCAAACCTGCACACACAGACCGCAGTTGACACAGTCACCGAGCCCCGATTCTTTGGGATCAATACCTTTTTTGCGGGCTCCACGAGGTTCACCACGATCTTCATCGTAGGCAATCAGAAGGGTATCTTTGTCGAACATTACGCTTTGAAAGCGGGCATAGGGGCACATATAGATACAGACCTGCTCACGCATCAAACCCGCAAAGCCATAAGTGGCCAAGCCGTAAAACAGAATCCAGAATATACCCCAGGCACTGATATCACCAACCATGATATCGCTGTATAAGGTATCAATAGGCGTAAACCAGCCAACAAAGGTAAAACCGGTGAATAATGAAAAGAGCAGCCAGGCAGTATGTTTACCACCTGTGCGCAGGAGTCTCTCTGAACTCCAGGGACCTTTATCAAGCTTGATCTGCTTCTGACGCGTACCTTCGAACTTGCGTTCTATCCAGATGAAGATTTCTGTCCACACGGTTTGTGGACAGGCATAACCGCACCAGAGGCGCCCGGCTAGCGTAGTGAAGAAGAAAAGGGCGTAGGCAGCAATCAGCAGCAGTGCGGTCAGGTAAATGAAATCCTGGGGCCAGAAGGTCCAGCCAAAGATATAGAATTTACGCGCTGGTAGATCAAACAAAATGGCTTGGTGACCATCGTAGTCAAACCACGGCAAGACATAAAAGATACCCAGCAGGGCAACCATTGCAAGGTTTCGCATGGTGGCAAAAATACCGTGTACCTCACGAGGGTAGATTTTCTCTCTCTTTTTATATAATTCAGGGTTCTCAGAGCCCTTGGCAGCAGCTTTTGAGTTTGTGTTGTCGTTAGCCATTATGATTGCTTCCGGATAAGTGAAATAGCCAAGCTATATAACTATATTCTTAAATAAATATCATTGATGAAGCGCAAATTATTCTGATTCAGTAACAGGTTGGTGGCAAGGCTGTCTGAAATAGTAGGTCAGGGCTGATGAAACAGCGCTGAATAACCAGAAAAGCAAGAAACCGATCGTATAGCCAGCAAGCCTTGAGACTTCAGGATAACCTGAGATTCTTCCTAATTCGGAAGGATCAAAGAATGCGAAGAACAGAATGGTAGTCAAACTGGCGACCAGAAAAGACGGCCAGAAGATTGAAACCAGGTTTTGAGTTTGTGTAATTTCTGATTCTTTGCTCAGGCTTGTAGCTTTTGATGACATAGTTTCTCCATATGCGCGGTTGGGTGGTTGATCCAGAAAACTGATACCAACCACATTATTATCCTAAGTGGCAATAGGGGTAGGCATCATTGAAATTTTTAAATTATTTTAATGATTCAGCATCTTAGTACCCACTTTTTGAAATATCCACAACAAAATCTAACACGGGTGATTGTCGCCAAAAAAAAGCCCGGTACTAAGACCGGGCTTTTCCTGTTAAAGGGCTGTCAGATTAGTTATTAGACAGACCGTAAACGTAGGCAGTGAGTACATGAACCTTGTCATCGCCCAGCATCTCTTTCCATGCTGGCATAACATTGTTACGACCTTCAGCGATAGTCTTCTTGATATCAGACTTTGCTTTACCGAATAACCAGATGTTGTCATTCAGTCTGGGTGCGCCGAGTGCGTGAAAGCCAGCGCCGTCAGGCATGTGGCAGGCGGCACAGTTGGTCATGTAAATTTCTTTACCCTTGGCAGCCATTGCTGCATCGGCTTTACGGCCACTCAGTTCCAGAACGTATTCTGTCACATTGTCTACGCCGTCAGCGCCGATAATGGCCTCCCACGGAGGCATAGCCTGTGCTGCTGGCATAGGCGCTTTCTGACGACGGCCTGCGGCAATACTGGTTTTGATCATGTCTGGCGAACCACCCCACAGCCAGTCATTGTCGGCCAGGTTAGGGTAGCCTTTGGAACCGCGGGCATCAGAACCGTGGCACTGAACGCAGTAGGTCAGGTAAAGACGTTTACCCATT
>JABDQZ010000258.1 GCA_013041975.1 Gammaproteobacteria bacterium | reverse complement strand
GATATGGCGCATTTCAGAAACAACAGACTCGATTTGCTTCAGGATTTCGCCGGTGTCCCAGTCATAATGTTTTGACAGCCCACCAATTAAAATCAGTCCGTGATTGATATTTTTCTTACCAGCCGGAATGATGCGGTTCAACACGCCCTTTGTAACAATGACGCTGGCACTTGCTGGAACCGCATCATGCTCAGGAATGAGACACAAATCAAACAGGAACTTCGGCAGGCCAGGGTTCATCAAAACAATGCTTTTAGCACCAAAAAGCCAGCTGAGTAACAACAGGGTTGTATGCGTTCCATGCCCCGCACCAATCACCAGATCAGGAGCAGGAAACAACTTTAAAACAAAGTTTTTATGAAAAAGCTTGCCTGTCAATGTCTTCCAGAATGGCAGTACCGGCAGACGTTTAACATCAAGAGGGATACGTGAAGCCAGAGCCTGAACCAGCCCTTCTGACTGGTTCTGATGGCCCGGCTTGCCATCGGCGACAAGCCAGACGCTATAGGTCTTCTGATCAGACAAGAAACTGAAGGGTTACAGAAATCAATCCTGCAACATGTATTGGGCACCGCAATAAGGACACACTGCTTCGCCGGTTTTCTCTATGGGCAAAAATACCTTGGGATGCATACTCCACAGATCGCCATCCTCTCTTGGACAACTCAGCGGCAGTTCATCTTTCCTTACCCGGTAAATCGTGTTGGTGGATTTTTTAGCAGTAGTCGCCATTTCGCTCACCTGTTAAATGTATGACAGCCAGTTATCGTGCAGCTTGGCCCGGCCATGCACAAGATCAAAATACAATGTTTGCAGTTTCTCGGTTATCGGCCCACGACCACCATTACCAATGGTACGACCATCAACCTCACGGATCGGGGTCACTTCAGCTGCTGTGCCGGTAAAGAAAGCTTCATCAGCGATATAAACTTCATCGCGTGTTATACGACGTTCGACAACCGGAATATCCAGTTCATCAGCCAGTGTCATGATAGTTTTACGGGTAATACCATCCAGCGCAGAAGTCAGGTCTGGCGTATGTAACTTGCCATCTTTAACCAGGAAAATATTTTCACCACTACCTTCCATGACAAAGCCCTGCGTATCGAGCAACAACGCCTCGTCATAACCATTGGCCATGGCCTCCTGTAACGCCATCATCGAGTTCATATAATTACCATTGGCCTTGGCACGGCACATGGTGATGTTGACATGATGGCGGGTAAACGAGGAAACATGAATGCGAATGCCTTTCTGCAACTGCTCCTCACCCAGGTAAGCTCCCCAGTTCCAGGCCGCAACAATGACATGGACCTTCAGGTTATCCGCACGCAAACCCATACCCTCTGATCCATAAAAGGCCATGGGGCGAATATAGGCTGATTCCAGGTTATTCTCACGGACTGCCCGCAGCTGTGCCTCATTGATCTCATCCTTGTCAAACGGAAGGTTCATACCAAGGATATGTGCAGAATCAAACAGACGATCAGTGTGTTCCTGCAAACGAAAAATCGCAGTACCCTTTTCTGCCTCGTAGGCACGCACACCTTCAAACACACCCATGCCATAGTGCAGGGTATGAGTCAGCACATGTGTTTTGGCTTCACGCCAATCCACCATTTCACCATCCATCCAGATGAGCCCATCACGATCGGACATCGTCTGCATTCTCTTCTCCCGTAACTTTCTATATCGGTTCAATCATCAAGGTCTGCCAGGCAGACTGGACAAGTTCACTTTCCTGCTCAAACTTCTCGCGAATCACCACACCCTTTAGCTGTTGCAGTGAACGGTGGTGATATTCAGCACGAAAAGCCCGGTACGCAACCAGCAACTGTTCTGCCAGGTTACCGTCAAACAGCCGGTGTTTCGCCAGCGTTTCCAGGATTCGTGCATTATCAGACCAGTCAAGCAGGTCAGGATATTCATTCGCCCATCTAAGAACGGCATATTGAACCATAAATTCAATATCAGCGATACCGCCATGACCCTGCTTGATATCCAGAAAGGCTTCGTCTGACTTATCCAGCGATTCACGCATTTTCTCGCGCATTTCCCGAACATCCTTCTGCAGCTTGGGCGCGTCCCTGCTCACCAACAATACATTCCTGCGAATATGCTCAAAACCGGCCATCGTCTGTGGATCACCAGCAATCGCCCTGGCACGGACCAGTGCCTGATGCTCCCAGGTCCAGGCCTCTTCCTCCTGGTATTTTTCAAACGCTAGCAAAGAGCTCACCAGCAAACCTGAATTACCATTCGGACGCAAACGCATGTCGATTTCATAAAGGATGCCAGAGGGCATTCTGGTGGTGTAATGATGAATCATTCGCTGTCCTAGCCGGGCGTAGAAGACATCATTGGCGACCTGTTTATCACCATCGGTCATTGCAGTGCCGCTTTGGCTATCGTGTACAAAAACCAGGTCCAGGTCAGAACTGTACCCCAGCTCGAATCCACCCAGCTTGCCATAGCCTATGACGGCAAAGCCGGATTCCTGCCCAATAGTGGATTGCGGCTTGCCATATCTGCCAGCCATGTATTGAAACGTTGAGCGATAAACCGTATCAGAAATGACTTCGGCGATTTCTGTGAGGTAATCACTGACGATTTCAATCGGTATGACATTCGTCACATCAGCTGCAGCGACGCGTAACATACTGGCCTGAACAAACTGGCGCAGCCTTTCCATAAATTGCTCTTCATCATCTCGCACCGGTGCCAGCGTGATATCCAGCTCTTGCAGCAAAGCCTGCTTTTTCAGTGGCGCATAAAGACGACGTGGATCAATCAACTCATCCAGCAACAAGGGATGACGGGCAATCTGTTCTGAAATCCATACGCTTTCTCCCATCAGCCTGACCAGTTGTGACAATACCAGCGGATTTTCCACCATCATCGCCAGATAGGCTGTACGCCGGGTGATACTTTCAAGAAACGGAATGATTCGTTCCAGTAACAGGTCTGAATGATCAGCAGCTGCGATTGCTTCAAGCAAGAGCGGCATCAACTGATCCAAACGGCGACGGCCATTTTCGCCCAGGTAGCGAAAGGCTGACGACTGACGAAACTCGTGCAATTGTTTCCAGATTTTTTCAGACTGGTCAAATCCGGCCAGATCAAGCCGCCGGATAGCCACTTCCTGTGTCAGCCCTTCCTGCCAGATCTCGGAAAAGAGCCCTGCTTCAGCCTCATCAGCCTGTGGAGCCGCAAACAATAAGTCAAAATAACCCTGGACCTTCTGGCGATGCTGCTCCAGTTCTTCTGAAAAACTTCCCCAATCCACGTATCCCATGGATTGAGCCAGTATTAACTGGTGTTCTTCATCTTCTGGCAATATGTGCGTCTGTTCATCCTTCCAGGCCTGCAGACGGTTTTCAGTCAGGCGCAGAAACTCATAAGCCGCCAACAACGCGTTAACTTCATGCTCAGGCAACATCTCTTTTTCAGCAAGCAAGGCAAGCACCTGTTGAATAGGGCGTATCTGCAAATCAGGATCACGCCCGCCACGAATCAGCTGAAATGCCTGACCAATGAACTCGATCTCACGAATCCCTCCCATACCCAGCTTGATGTTGGCATCCATACCCCTATGATGCATTTCATTGGCAATTAACTTCTTCATTTCCCTGATGGATTCGATGGCACCATAATCAAGGTAACGGCGGTACACAAAAGGGCGAACCAACTCAGAAAACGCTTGTTCAGATGATCCAGAACCAGATATCACGCGCGCCTTGACCATCGCATAACGCTCCCATTCACGCGCCTGTCCCTGTAAATAATCTTCCAGAAACCCAAGTGGAATAGCCAATGGCCCGGCATCTCCAAAGGGACGCAAGCGGGTATCAACCCTGAACACAAAACCATCCGCGGTATTTTCACCGATGGCCTTGATCACCTGACGCGACAGCCGTGTAAAAAACTTCTCGTTATCGACTGGACGACGACCGTCAGTCTCACCTCGCTCAGGGTAGAGAAAAATCAGATCAATATCTGAAGAAAGATTTAATTCACGGGCACCCAGCTTACCCATGCCAATGACTACAAGTTCCTGCGCCTTACCACCAGCATCACCCGGCATGCCGGATTTAGCGACGGCCCACCCAAACAGTTTTTTAACAGCTTCATCCACGCAGACATCAGCCAGCTCCGAGAGATCTTCCAATGTCTCATTCAAGGGGGCCAGTCTGGCAATATCACGCCAGATGATACGAATCATCTGCAGGCGTCTGAATATTCGTAATTCCCTCGCCAGCGTTACTTCATCTTCAACCTGCTCGATTTGTTCACAAAACAGCGTCCTGAGCTCGCCTGGTTGATAGCTTTTCTCCAGAAGCTGTCTGTCCAGTAACTCAAAAAGCTGTTCAGTTTTTCTCAGGCACTGCTGAACCACGTATTCACTGGCATTGATGACGGCTTCAAAACCCGTAACTGAGCTGATAGCCGAGTATTGCTCAGCATCGAAATGATCTATGAGCTGCGCTTTGACAGATTCCAGGCGGGAAATTTGTTGTGTTTCAGACATTTCGTGTACGAAAAACCCCGTTAAAAATGATATTTTGACTCCGACACCTTTATTAGGCAATCATCAGCGCTATACTAATCAAAACATTTCAGCAATGGATGATACTGATGCTCTACGTGCAACGCGACGAAAATGGAAAGATTACCGGACTAACCATCACTCCGGGTGAAAACACCGAAGAGGCCTCGCTCACCGACCAGGATGTCAGCGAGTTCCTGACAGCATCTGACCCTGATATGATTCGTGTTCTTGAAGATCTGATTCAGATACTGATCAGCAAGAACGTGATCAATTTTGAGGACCTACCAGAAACAGCGCAACTCAAGTTACTCTACAGAGAGAACACCCGTTCTTTCCTGGAACACGCTTCTGACGACAACAACTCTTCAGAATAAAGTTTCATACTTGTTGTAACTGAATCTTCCATAACAATAAAACCGTATGGAGAAATACTACGGGATTTTCAGGCTCCCGCTTATGCAGGCTAAACGGCTCAGCGTTTAACGCTTGAGAAAAAGAAGTTTGTAGCATGATTCATCAGGTATTAGCGGTAACTACCTGAAACTATGAATTAACCTGACCAGCGAATGCAACTTATTGTGCGGCTGGCAAAACTTTTGCCAGATTGACATTAATCGATTCAACAATACGACCCATGACAGCAAGAATACGATATTGTGCAAAAAGATTGTCTGTTCTGGCCGAGACCAGTGACTGCTTAGCCTGAAAAAGTTCATTTTCGGTATTCAGCAAATCCAGCAAGGTGCGTTGACCAATATTGAACTGTTTTACATAGGCATCGCGGGTATCAATGCTGTAATCAACCTGTTTTTGCAATAACTCGATCTGCCGAGTCGTCGCCTGGTAAGCTGCCCAGGCTAGTCGCAGCGTTTGTTCCACCTGTCGATAAGAACGATTACGAATTTCCTGCGATTCCAGCACCCGGTTGGCGGTACTGGATATTGCAGCAACATCAGCTCCACCGTTGTACAGGTTATATCTCAGACGCAGCATAGCGGTTACATCGTTATTGTAGCCATCCGTACCATCAAGATCATTGTTTAAATTGGAAGACAGCTCAAAATCAACGGTCGGGTAATGATTGGAACGTGAAGCCTTATGCTGTGCTTGCGCTTCAAGCACGTCAGATGCAGAAGATTTATAAGTAAAATTGCCACTTTCAGACAGTGCAAGCGCCTCTTCCAGAGTAGCCGGAATCAGCTGTGATAAATCTGGAACAGCAGCCATTTGCTCTTCGGGCTCCTGTCCAACCACCCGCTTATAACCCGTCTCGGCATCCTGCAGATTTACATTAGCTGCCACAAGGTTGGCTTCTACCAGTGAGACCCGGGCATTAATTTGATCATAATCAGCACCTCGACCAACACCTGCCTCACTGCGCAAGCGAATCTGATCCTGAATACGTTGGTGCACCTGACGATTTTCCTGAGCCAGATCAAGAATTTCACGAAACTTTAATACATTGAGATATTCTTCCGATACTGACAAAGCCACATCATTAGCAGTCGCTAATAAACGGTGTTCAGCCGTTTCCAAGCGGGCCTGCTGTCTTTCCACCTCTGCTTCTGTTGCCAGGCCATTGAAGATATTCTGCCGCAACGACAGGCCAAATTCAGCGCGCTCCAATTCTTCATCATCATTAGGACGGGTTGAAGGACTGTCAGTATACTCATAGCCAATACCTGCATTGAGATCTATCGTTGGCAGATAGCCGGCTTCCGCCTGTCTGACTTCACCTGCTATAGCTAACTGCTGATTTCTGGCTTGCAACACATCCGGACTGTTGGCTACAGCGATAGAAACCACTTCCTCAAAAGCCGCAGCTTCAAGCAATCTGCTAAAAAGTAGTAAAACAGTAACAACAAGATTTTTGGAAAAACCAGACATTTTATTAAATATTTTTCATAACTCACTGCATTATAGAGTGTTTTTATAGCAAAACTACAATTATGACTATTATTCTGCTGATTACAGCTAAAAGATCCTCTCTGACAATGACAATGACAATGACAATGACAAATCGTGTTGTTAGGTAACACCGTCGATAATGGCATTCTGGATGAAAAACCTCCTGATGGACCTGGGTATTGCATTTCTCGATGAAAAAGCAAACTCCATGAATATCGAACAAATGCAGGCCGCTGACCAGGTATACCGGCATAAACCAACCAGAAAAGCATTATATGCCCTGAAGATGAGCAGCAACTCGCTTTAAAAAAATTTCCCGCAGAATGCGGCGGACTTAAACAAAATATGAAATCAGGCCAAGCGTAAAGCCCAGCCTGATTCCAGTCCTAATCCCTAGATGATGGTAATATCCTCTGCAACATACAACTTGATAATATCAGCACCATCAGAGCCAACATACAGATCGTAACCTTCAATATCACTGGTTGTTTCCTTGGCAAATTCACCACTGGCAGTACTGACAGACACGGAGTTGCTGGCATCGCCATCAACGAATAACACATTACCCGTATCCGTCATATCCAGCACGTCATTCACATTTAAAGAAAGACCATCCGCATTATCTTCCAGGTTAATAGTTTCGATATTATCAATCGCATTGGCATTGACATCTGTTTCTCCGGCAATATACAAGGTATCACTGCCATCCTGACCATCAACACTCATTGTAATATCGTCGTAAACCAGAATATCATCACCATCTGAGCCCACCAGGTTATCTGCATCCACCCATTTCTTCAGATCAATTACCAGCAAGGCTTCATTTGAAGCCGTGCCATCCGTGGCAGAATAGGTAAACACATCATTCAATAGATCATTGCTTCCTAATAATGAGAAAGCTTCATTGGTAATATCAATATCATATTCATAACTACCGTCAGAATGCATCTTCAATGTCCCGTAGTTGCCATCTATCGACAACTCACCACCATCTGTAACCACTGACGTAACACCCAGAATACCAACACCGATACCATCAACTCGTAAAACATCATTATCCAGGTCAACATCATTAGCCAATACAGCACCTTCAACCGCGGATAGTCCACCCTGGGCAGCACCATAAGCCACACCAACCCCACTGGTCGTTGTGAGAAGCGAAGTGGTCGCATCGTCCTGATCAATCAGATAAACATTGCCATTACTCACACCCAACAACGTATCATTATCACCAACAATTAAGCCGTAAAGATTTGACGGCGTTGGACCGACGACTTGACCTGGATTATCGTCGGACAAACTGGCTTTTATTAACTGGTTAGAGGTTGAAGACAGATACATGGTATCGCCAATAACCGTCACATCACCCGAAGTGTCATACCCTATATTTTTCAGGAAAGTCGCATCACCTGTTGTTTTATCGATCGAAAAGAGGTTTTTGTTGGAAATACCGTAAAGCACATCGTCGGTACCAACACCCAGTGCATTTATGAAAGAAAAGCCGGTGTCTCCAATCAGTGAAGTGGCTCCTGAAGAATCATCAATACTGTACAAATCACCACGAGCGGTAATACCAAATACCGCGCCACTTTGATCTGACGCAATATCGTAAAACACACGTCCGGCATTCACAATGTCTTCGGTGGCGCCAGTAATCAGGTTAACTTTTGCCAGGTTCCCACTACCGTCATTGATGTAAAAATAACTATTGAGAATAGTTTCCGCAGAGTCACTGTTAATCTCTGGCAAATCATTTACGGCTGCAACGTTAATAGTTACCGTCGCTGTAGAAACATCACCATCTATATCAGTGATAGTATAAGTAAAGCTGTCTTCACCATTATAATTGGCATCCGGAGTATAACTAAAGGTACCGTCAGCATTCACAGACACCGTACCATGTGATGGGTTTGAAGCTACTGACCAAACGTTACCACCATCATCACTGGGTCGATCATTGTCAGCCAAAGAACCGGTTAACACCGAATCCTCGTTAACCTCGAAACTGTCTTTTAATGCATTAGGCGCGTTGGTCGAACCAAAATTAATGGTTAAATTGGCAGTACTTTGGTCACCATCCGCATCTTCTATAGTGTAAGAAAAAATATCAGGAGGCGTATCAAGATAACCAATATCATCAATACCGGTCATCAGGATTTTACTGCTGGCACTGCTTTCAATTCCATAGAAAGCCACATACTGAAAGGGCTCAGCATTATCATTTTCAACCGCTAAAGAAAAACCTGGTTTTGATATAGGACCACTACCCGTCTGTATAAAGTCACCATTTTGGTCATAGGTAGACCAGTAAAATGGTACTCCAGAATTTGTACCTGAATAAAAATTTGCATCAAACGAATCAACAGCACTACCAAAATCCAGCATGATGGCTTCAGGATTAGAAGGATGGCCATTGATATAATCTGCACTGCCTGCCCCTTCAGCAATTCCGATACCATCAGTTCCATCTTTTAAAATCGCATCTTTAACCGTCAGTGAAGCACTACCAGAAATCGACAAAATATTTGTTGCAACGGGCTCTTGGGTAGTTGGGTTAATTAAAAATTCATTTTCAGCTGCAACAGTGCGAGCCCCATTAAACCCTGTAATACTTAAATTAGCCCAGTCAGAAAGACCATTGGAGCCACCAAAAGCTGTTTGTTGAGTAGACTGATAATCGTAAGAGCCATCTTGATTTATTGTTAATACACCCTGGTCAGTAGTAATTGACAACTTGCCATCAGCATCGAAACTCTCATAAGTGACGCCATCGTAGGCTACTTCGGTAACGATAACTGGTGTATCCACATTAACCGTATCATTTTCTAAAATCACATTACCTGAAATCGAAGAACCAAAATCTACAGACTCAGTATCATTAAATGCATCAGGTACGGTATCCGTGATATCGATGTTGACGGTAGTCCAATCAGATTGATTCAGTCCATCAGATATTTTATAAACAAAGCTATCCTGATCCAGACCATCTGATGTACCGTCAGTATCATCATGATCACGAACTGGAGCAGTGTAACTAAAAGTACCGTCTTCATTCATTTTGACAATACCACCAAGCGCAGTAGTCAACGTGTTAGCACCATTAACTGCTACAGAAGTCGCTCCGCCATCTGCAGAAACCAGCACGGTCGAAAGTGGAGACGATTCGGGATCTGAATCATTGATGACTACTGAAGCCAGAGTGACTTCCGCACCTTCAACGACTGTGTAGCTG
>JABDQZ010000257.1 GCA_013041975.1 Gammaproteobacteria bacterium | reverse complement strand
GTTTGAAAGTGCTGCTTGTGCCAATTCAGTTTTTGCACGTGCAATCAATTTGTGTTCAAACTGACCTGGGCTACGCATGTTAATGGCAGGAATCGCTCCCTGGTAACCACTGACAAAATCCATCAGTCCGAAATCCAGTACCTGCAACCATGGCAGGGTTGCCAGTTTATTGACATCACGTAAGGCACCATGGGTTTCAACCAGCACATGAACAGGAATTTCTCTTTCAATTCCTGATTCCTTAGCCCTGGCCTGAATATACTCAACCATTTCCAGTGTGTTTTCATAGGCTTCAGTTTTCGGAATGGTGATATAGGCCAGCTTTTCACCAGCACCTGGAACCAGGATATCAACATCCTGTTTCCAGTCAGGGTGTGTATAGTCATGGATGCGTGTGCCTGCCATATCATATCTATTGGCATCGGAATTAACCATGCGCACAATCATTTCAGCATGCTCTACTTCCTTGCCGGTTTCAGCACCGTCTTCACAGTCACAGGTAATATCAAATACCGGGCCAAGCTTTTGCTGCATCTGCATGGCTTTGCCGATCAGTTTTTCGCTGCCTGCAAAATGTTCGCAACTGGCAATAATCGGAAGTGACTTGCCAGATTCAAATAGAGCGTCGTTTGGATGCGTCATAGTAATAAACCCTGTTATCTAATTTTCTTTGGAACCACAACGGTGTAATCCAGATCGAGAACAACGTATGGGTGGTATTTATGGTGTTCATCACGCACTAAATCGACTTCAGCAGGTGTGATATTTTTCAGACCAATGGTGCGAAGACGCAACAAGCCAATATCCTTGCGTGGATGATCAATTTTCTCCAGCACTTCACTGAAACAGTAAATCGTATCCTTGGCAAAGGTCGGGTTGGCATGTGTACCGCCATTAATGGAATATACCCACATGGCATTACCCAGTCCATTGAATGAAATTGTGCGGCACAATGAGATCACCACGCCACCATAAATCAGGCGTTGACCCATGCGTGATGACTGCATCATATGGTTGTCAAAATGCAGCTTGGCATTGTTCTGATACAGCCTGGTTGCCATGGTGTGATCGCTGTTATCGATAGTGATGCCTTCGGCATGATTCAGGCGCTCACCCTCTTCGTAGTCTTCCCAGAAGTATGGCGAGCCGGTCTGTGCGGTATCGAGTGAACTGAACGATGGAATATTGATATCATCAGCTACAGCAACCACCGATTCCAGTTCAGGAATTTCCTTGATACCGGTTGCAGTGTCATGATCTCGCTTGTGAACCATCACCCAGCGCTTGAGGCTGAGCACCATCTCATCTTGCTGATTATAGCCACGCGAATGCACATAGACGTTACCACTCTTGCCATTGCTGTTTTCTTTCAGGCCAATCACTGTCGATTCAAGACGCACCGTATCGCCGGTAAAAACAGGGTGAGGAAATGTCACTTCTGCATAACCCAGGTTGGCAATGGCATTTAATGACACATCGTTGACGGATTTACCAAACACGATGTGAAACACCAAAATATCATCCAGCGGACGTTGTTTGTAACCCAGCTGATGCGCCAGCAGGTCACTGGAATGTAATGCAAAACGGCTTCCCGTTAAGGCGATATAAAAAGAGACATCACCATCAGTGATGGTTCTAGGCAGTGGATGAACAATATTTTCACCGATAGTGAAGTCTTCGAAAAACCGTCCCTGGCTTATCTTGTTGCTGATTATTGTTTCTGACATTTTATGTCCTCAATTTTCATTCTTATATGAAGTTGTCCTGCCCCAGTTCCTTATACTTATCATAAAGTGTAATCATACGCTGAGCCCACTTGGCCTGGTGGATATCAATCAATTCACCTTCATAAAGAATCGCTGTCTTGCCTTTTTGCAATGCCTTTTCATACACATCGAGCAGGCCAAGTGAATGCTCAACCTCTTCTCTTTTGGGTGTAAAGATATCGTTGATATATTCAATCTGTACCGGATGAATCAAGGCCTTGCCATCAAAGCCCAATCCATAGGCCATCTTGGTTGATGCTTCGCAGGAGAATTCATCACCCACGTTGTAGAAAGGGCCGTCGATTACAATCTTGTCATAGGCCCGCGCAGCCAGCGCTATGCGTGACAAATAGCCGGAAATCATGTTGGTCGATTTCTTGATATTTATCTGCATGCGATTGGCCAGGGTATTGGTGCCTATCACTATGACTTTGAGTGTAGGACAGGCTGCACAGATCTCATCCGCTTTTAATACACCCAGCGGAGTCTGGATACTGATCATGAATTCCAGATCCTTTTCCAGTGCCTGTATCATTTTTCCGGCTTCAACGACCTGCTCAGCGGTTTCAATGAACGGAAACAAAATGGCATCGATAGCGAGGTTGCGTGCCATTTGCATGTCTTTTTCGAGTTCGGCCGTACCCAGGGCATTGACCCGCAATACACGTTCTGAATACCCGAAAGAACTGTCTTCATTGAATGCATCAATCAGGTTCTGACGTGCCGTTTCTTTCTCTTCCTGCACCATTTCCTCTACATCAAAAATGATGGCATCAGCCAGTACAGTGCGTGCCCTGTTGATATGCTTAATACTTCGCGCCGAGGTATAGAGCATGGAACGACGGGCACGGTAAATCTCAGGCTTGAGTGTTTCTTTCTGTGCTTCCAGCTCATGAATATCCTTGACCAGTGTTTTGCGTAATACCTTGCCATTCTTGGTCTTTGGATATTCGTCCATCACGTATAACTGTTTTGGACATTTATAGCGCGCCAGGTTGTTCTGGCCATAAACCAGAATTTCCTCTTCCTGTTCTGCCGACACCTCACCGTGAGCCATAATGGCAATGGCAACAATGGTTTTGCCGACAGCCACATCAAGACCAAAGGCGACACAATCAGCAACCAGCGGATGAGTTTTCATCACACGTTCGATTTCATGTGGTGATACACGATAGCCAAAGGTATTGATGATGTCGTCACGACGCCCCAGGAACCAGATATAGCCATCCTTGTCACGCTTGGCAAAATCACCGGTAAAGAAGTAACCGTTACGGCGAGCCTTGCGGGTTTCCTCCTCCAGTTGCCAGTATTCCAGAAACAGCCCGGGATCATCTTCACTGATACAGATCATGCCCTCTTCTTCAGGACCAACTTCTTCCAGTGTTTCAGGATCAAGAATCTGAACCCTGTGACCGGGTTGTACGAAACCGGCAGAACCTGGGCGGATCGGACGGAACTTGGAATGAGAAATATAGTAGGAAAACTCACTCATGCCAATCGCTTCATAGATATCTTGCCGGAAACGCTCCTGCCACGCAGTAATCATTTCCGATGACAGATGCTCACCGGCACTCATGCAATGGCGCAGTGATGGACAGTCATCAAGTGTGAATTCTGTTTTCTGGATAATCTGACGATAGATGGTCGGTACGCCAATAAAGATCGTACACTTGTGTTGCTTGATCAGATTAACCCAGACATCTGGCGAATTTTTCCCTTCGTAAGCTACGACCGTATGACCATGGTACAACGGATCCATCAAGGCCGAGCCCAGTACATAGGTCCAGTTGAATTTACCGGAATGCATGATGCGCTCCTGCCCTTCAAACGAGAACCAGTATTGGCTGGCTGGCTCACGACCTATCAGTGAACGATGCGAATGCAACACACCTTTTGGAAAACCTGTGGTACCCGAGGTATACACAAGATACGCTGGCTCCCCGGACTTGGATTCATAATGATTTGGTATCTTGTCCGTTTCTGCCAGAATCTCGACCAGGCTGTGAACGGTAACACCATTAGGCTTGGGCAAATCTTCAACTGAATCAATACCGGCAACAATCACATGCTGCAGGTTGTCCATGGTTTCAATGTAAGGCAACAAACCGGAGTAACTGGCCAGTGACAGAACCAGCGCCTTGGCCTGCGAATCCATGGCCAGGTATTTCACTTCGGAACCGCTTAACAAAGTTGATGTAGGTACGGCAATGGCTCCTCGTTTGATACAACCAAAAAAGGCTATCGGATAAGCCAGTGAATTTTTCAGACAGATCAGAACACGATCCCGAACCTGAACATCAATGCTATCGAGGAAGTTAACAAACTGGTCTGATTGCTCTGCCAGTTCTTTATAGGTAATTTCTGAAGAACCAAGATCACTGTCTTCAATGATCATGGCAATTTCGTTTTCCTTGTCAGTGCCCAGGTGCTTTGATGTACAGGCATAGCCGATATTCAAAAACTCCGGCGTATTGAATTCCCATTCTGGATACGGTGCGAGTTCCATAATGCTTCCTCTTGTTATATTTGACCGTAGGGCCAGTTTTCTCTGATGACGTGGAATGGCAGCATGCTCAATACTTCAAGGGCAAACAGGTGGTATTCCTCTTTCAGCGAGCGCAGTGCATAGGCTCTGAGAATGTTCTGTAATGCTTTACCAAACATAGGGGGATCAAGCATTTCACCTTCGTAACGAATAGCGCCACCGAGCAGCGCATCTGCTTCAATCGCTGCCTTCAGGATGGATACATCACGTTCAATTTCCTTGGGTGATGGCGTAAAAGCTACCTTGCAGATATTGATATGGTTGGGATGTATTACCTGTTTGCCGGTCAGCCCCATTGCCGTCTCAATCTTGGCGTGATCGTAAACACAACGTGAAGCTTCATCACCATGCAGGTCAAGCCAGCGGCGAATATCTTTTTTCTCTACACATTTATCGGGCATCATATGAGGCGTCAGCATAACTTCTACTCCCCCAATGACACCGACACCATTGATGCGTGCTTCCATGGTGAGCTCTTTAAAGAAAGTACCCAGTTCATTAATCCAGTTTTCCGGTGTGATCTTGTATGCCATGGCCTTGGAAAAGTCATGAATACCAAATACAACATGCTTGACTGCCGGGTATTGCATCAATTGACTGGCAATCTGCAATGACTTGGGGTGTTCAACAATGGGTTGAATTTCTACATTACTGTTTATTGATACCAGCCAGGATGACAGATCGCGCACTTCAGCATCACCATATAGCTCACCAGCCTTGGCCAGCATGATGACATCAATGTAAGGATGGATCTGCTTGATCAGTTTCAGGTCTTCTTCGTATTCCTTTGTTCTGAACTGGTTGATACGAATCGCAACCTGGAAATTGCGTGCTGGAAATTTCGGCAGTTCCTGTAGCAGCAACTCACGGCTCATGGCCTTCATGCGGCAACCATCTTCAAGGTCAAACAGAATGGTATGCGCATTGGTTTTATAGGCATGCTTTTGTAATCTTAACTGTGCCTGCTCCATGGTTTCATAAATACCATCCAGCGGGTTAAACTTGATTGGCGGATAATAAATCTGGATGCCCGGCCAGTAGCCACCCAGCACCGGCGCCAGTTCTTCTTTGTTTATCTTGGTTAGATCGATATTGGACATCTGCCATCCTCATCCTGTGTTTTATGCCGCTACAAAAGGCAGGTATTGCGCATCCCAGCTTCGGGAACGCACATACTCTTCCAGATTAATGTTTCTGATTTCTTCCCGGTCTGATGAACCATCTTCCAATGCTGTCTCTAATACGCGTGTGGTGACCTGAATACTGACCTCGCGCAATTCGGCGATAGGCGGATAAATCATGCCCTTGGCCAGGTAATGTTCTTCGGTGTAATCCGACAAGGCATAAGCTGACTCCAGCACCATTTCTTCACTGATGCGTTTGCATTTACCCAGTACCGCCGCAAAACCAATTCCCGGGAATACGAAGGCATTGTTACCCTGGCCGACTCGTACATCCTTGTCGTTGTAAGTCACTGGAGGAAACGGACTGCCCGTGGCAAGTATCGCCTGGCCCTGTGTCCAGTCAGCCAGATCCTGCGGTGAGGCTTCACAGTTGGCATTGGGATTGGACAGCGGGAAGATAATCGGCTGATCAGCATTCTTATGGATCTGTTGAACCATCTTACGGGTAAATAAACCGGCGCAACCGGTAAAGCCCATCAGGGCGGTCGCACCGGAATATCTGATCACTTCATTAAGGGTTGGTACTTCACCTTCAATACCCCAGTCTGCAAAAGTGGACTCAAACTGGGAGACCGATTGCATATAAGGCTCGATATTCTTGCCATCAACCAGCAGCCCTTCGATATCGACAACGAATAACTGCTTGCGAGCCTGTTCATCACTAAGGCCAGCTTTCATCATGCCAGCCTTGATGGCACGTGCTACACCGACTCCACCTGCGCCTGCTCCAACTAAAACCACACGTTGATCCGCTATGGATTTATTCTGCATCTTGCAGGCGCTTAACAAACCGGCTAGCACCACGGCACCAGTTCCCTGAATGTCGTCGTTAAAGCACGGAATCTTGTGCTGATAACGTTCCAGTACCTCAAAGGCGACTGCGCGAGAAAAGTCTTCCCACTGAATCACGGCCTTGGGCCATTTTTTTTCAACATGATCGACAAATCGGTCCATCAGTTCGAAATAGGGTTTGCCTGACAAACGCGGCTGTTTGATTCCAAGATAAGTGGGGTCATCCAGCAGCTTGTGTGAATCCGTACCGACATCAAGATTCACCGGCATGGTATGAAAAGGACTGATACCACCACCCGAGGTATAAAGCGCGAGCTTGCCGACACAGATTGCCAGGCCACCATGTCCCTGGTCACCAATACCCAGAATGGCCGAAGCATCCGTCGCCACGATAATACGTACATCATTCCATGGATAGTTATCAAGGCACTGATCAATGCGCTCTATATTTTGCGGACTGATGGTCAGACCTCTTGGGATTTTGTAAAGCGCACTGAATTGCTGCACGGCCTTGCCAACGGTTGGCGTATACACGATGGGCATCATCTCCTCGAGATGACGTTCCAGCAACGCATAGAAGGCCACTTCATTGCGCTCCTGCAGAGCACGCAAAAACTGGTATTTTTCGATATCGTCTACCTGACGCTGAAATCCCTTGTACAAACGGTTGACCTGATCGTCCAGCGTGACGACTGCTGCGGGCAACAAACCATCCAGCCCCAGCGCTTCACGTTCTTCGTAAGTAAAAGCGGTTCCCTTGTTGGTTGCCGTGAGGCGCAATACTTCCATGCCCCGTACATTAACGGACAGAAACCCCTTACCGGATTCATCAATCTGGTAATCAAAATACGGACTGATCTTGCTCAAAACGCCTCCAGGTGAACTATGTTAATAATTAATATTTTTAATAATTAATAACTTTAAACGTTATTTTTTTTAATATTTATAAGGCTAGTCAATGAAAAATAAATTGTCGACACTTTTTTGAAGAAAAGCATATTAATTCCCATTCAAAGATTTAATATTGAGAATATGTCAACAATAAAGCAGCAAGATATTGATAACCTTCAGGCATTAGCCACACTCATGTAAAAGTGTGCATTTTTGATATGAATATGCTCAATCAGAAAGCAAGGCGATTCTGGCTTGCACTAAATTTGTGCAGTGTTAATTATCTACCGAGGAAAAAATCATTTTGAACCGGGCTCTCAGTCCTGCCAACAGTTGCTGTGCATAGCTTTTTAGCGACTCTTACGACAATGTTGGTTAGTTTTTCAGGGGCGGTACGGATATTGCTCTTCAGTCTCGTATTCAGGAACACATTACGAGTTGCCAAGCGTAAAAAACAGGAAACACCATGAATGAAACCGCCTCTATAACTTTTGCCGAGCAGAGTTACGACATTGATGTCATAAAAGGATCAGAAGGAGAACTGGGTCTTGATATTGGTCAGTTACGCAGTAAAAGCGGGCTGATTACGCTGGATCCCGGTTACGTAAACACCGGAAGCTGCCAAAGTGCTATCACCTTCATAGATGGAGAAGCAGGCATTCTGCGTTACCGGGGTATTCCCATTGAGCAGTTTGCACAGTCACCAAACTTTATCGAAGTGGCCTGGCTGCTTATTTTTGGCAGCCTGCCAACGCGGCATGAATATGACGATTTCGTCGTGGACCTTCGCAAACATGCCAATCTCGACGAAGGCATGAAACACCATTTTGAGGGTTTTCCGCGTAATGCACCTCCCATGGCCATTCTGTCAGCAATGATCAATGCCCTGTCGTGCTTTTACCCGGAACTCATGAAAATTGAAGATCCAGAGAGCTTTCGAAACGCAGCGGCCCGCTTAATCAGTAAAGTACGCACCATCGCCGCCTATGCCTTTCGCCATTCCATGGGACTACCGTTTATCTACCCGGATCCGACGCTGCGTTATGTACCAAATTTCATGCACATGATGTTCTCCCAGCCCTACCAGCAATACGAATGCAGTGAGACAGTGAATACTGCGCTGTCACTGCTGCTGATTTTGCATGCTGACCATGAACAGAACTGCTCCACTTCTACCGTGCGCATGGTTGGTTCCAGCCAGGCTAACCTGTTCGCTTCCTGCTCGGCAGGCGTTTCCGCATTGTGGGGCCCCTTGCACGGTGGGGCAAACGTGGCCGTCATACGCATGCTGGAACAAATTCATGAAGGCAACATGACCCCGGAAGACTATGTAAAGCTCGCCAAAGACAAGAACAGCGATGTACGGCTGATGGGCTTTGGTCATCGCGTTTATAAAAACTTTGATCCCCGTGCAAAAATACTTTCCGAGCAGGCGCAAAGCATTCTTCGTGAAATGAAACTGCATGACCCACTGCTTGATATTGCCCGCAAGCTGGAAGAAATTGCACTGCAAGATCCCTATTTTGTCGAACGTAAACTTTATCCCAACGTGGACTTTTATAGCGGCATCATACTGCGCGCCCTCGGTATACCCACTGACATGTTCACGGTCATGTTCGCCATTGGCAGGTTGCCAGGCTGGATCGCGCACTGGTGGGAACAACACCAGACGCCGGGCAGCCGTATTTCGAGGCCTCGTCAGATCTATACAGGGAATACGAAAATGGATTACATGCCAATCGAGCAACGTTAAGCGAGAAAAATTATCCAATATTGATTTTTATCGTTCACAAAACAAACAACTTGTCGGAATATTGTCATTGTCCGGTATGTTGAGTTTTGAGGAGTAGAAAAATGAATGAACACACATCATGGAAGTCTACTGACATTCAAATGGTCAACAACTATCTCATCATAAAAGGCAACCAGCTGTTAAAAGCCAGTAATGACCCTCAGAGGATATATCGTGCCTGCTATGCACTGCCTTCCGACCCCGACAAGATGAACGACTGGGTATATCGACACCTCAATGAAACTGAGGCACAGGAGCTTTACGATTTCTGTTTTCACAGCAATCAATAGAACAAATCCTGATTACATAAAATAGGTCTCTGCAAGTGCTGCATGGACTTCCTTAATCCCCAGTTGTATCTCATCAATTTTTTTATGTAACTTTGCCTGGGAAATCTTATCGGTATGAACACCCATCGTGACCTTTGCGGTTTTGCGGATCTTGCCCAGCGTCTTTTTGGTATTAACAAAGGACGCCACACTTTCTTCTACCGACTCCAGGCAATGGATAACAGAACGCGGGAACTGCATATTTTTCAAAAGATAATTCAGCACTGCCGGGCGACTTACCCTGATCTGCACATGGCGACGATAACTCTGGTAACCGGACATTGATTTTAATACGCTGATCCACTGCAAGGTATCCAGTGTGCGCGTTTCCAGCAGATCGTCATCGAACAAATCTGTGGAACGAACATCCAGTATACGCGTTGTCATGTCCGATCTTTCAAGGTTTCTCCCAATTCGCACAAAATGATAACCCTCATCACGATACAGCACTGAACCCAGCAACCCGCCCAGCCGCTGCGAACCTTCAATAATGTCATTGAGATAATCATCTCTGCCTTTTTTGGTAATACCACTCCTGGCATTTTCCCTGGTGTATATATTCAGTTCGTTAATGATTTCCCAGGCAGAGCGCGGCAATACTTCACGTACTGTCCTGCAATTTTCCTTGGCCTGTTTCAGGCAAGCGACAATGGAATTGGGATTGGCTTCATGGTCAATAAGAAATCGCACAACATTGCGTTCATTGGCTTCTACACAACAATCAGTAAATGTGTTGACCAGGCCGGTAATATTGACCAACTGTTCCCAGCCCGGCGTTATACCTTTGGGTGTATCCAGAACCAGCTGGGTATTCACATTGAGCAGGCGTGCCGTGTTTTCTGCACGTTCAACATATCTTGCAAGCCAGTAAAGATTTTCTGCAACCCGTGAAAGCATTCTATTTACCCTTCATCCATATCAACGATCCAGGTATCCTTGGAACCACCACCCTGCGAAGAATTCACCACCAGCGATCCTTTACGCAAGGCCACCCGTGTCAGGCCACCAGTTGTTACCGTGGTTTTGTTTCCGCTTAAAATAAAAGGTCTCAAGTCCACGTGGCGCGGTTCAATGTTTTTTCCAATGACGGTGGGCACGGTTGAAATCCCCAGGGTTGGCT